>NZ_JAPCIK010000055.1:0-213099 GCF_025910115.1 Pseudomonas sp. RG1 | reverse complement strand
ATTCCCCTGTGGGAGCGAGCCTGCTCGCGAAGAGGGCATCACTGCCTCAGAAAATCTTCAGGCTGTCGCCTCCACCGTGCCAATAAAGTTCGCCAGCTCCGCCGTCTGCGGATTGGCAAACAATACCTTCGGATCGCCCACCTCGTGCACCTTGCCATGGTGCATGAAGACCAATTTATCGCCGACTTCCCGGGCAAAGCGCATCTCGTGGGTGACCATGATCAGCGTCATGCCTTCCTTGGCCAGTTGCCGAACCACGCTGAGCACTTCATTGACCAGTTCCGGGTCCAGTGCCGAAGTGATTTCATCGCACAGCAGCACCTTCGGCGACATCGCCAGGGCGCGGGCGATCGCCACCCGCTGTTGCTGCCCGCCGGACAGACGATCCGGAAAGGCATCGAATTTCTCCCCGAGCCCGACTCGCTCGAGCATTTCCCGCGCCAGTTCGGCAGCCTTGGCCTTGGGTATTTTTTGCACCACTTGCGGCGCGAGCATGACGTTCTCCCCGACGGTCAGGTGCGGGAACAGGTTGAACTGCTGGAAGACCATGCCGACCTTCTGTCGCAGGCTGCGCAGATCAGCGCGGGCGGCGTCGAGGTATTCGCCGTCGACTTCGATCACGCCGTCGTTGATCGACTCCAGGCCGTTGAGTGTGCGCAACAGAGTCGATTTGCCCGAGCCGCTGCGGCCGATGATCGCCACGACCTGGCCTTCCTCGACGCTGAGGTCGATGCCTTTGAGTACGTGGTGATCGCCGTAGTATTTATGCAGGGCGGAAATTCTAAGCAGAGGCATGCAGTCTCCTTTCCAGGTAGCGCGCACTGAGGGACAAGGGGTAGCAGAGCAGGAAGTAGCCGAGGGCGACGAGGCCGTAGACCATGAACGGTTCGAACGTGGCGTTGGCGAGCATGCCGCCGGTCTTGGTCAGTTCGGTGAAGCCGATGATCGAGGTCACCGCTGTGCCTTTGACCACTTGCACCGAGAAGCCCACGGTCGGCGCCACGGCGATGCGCAGCGCTTGCGGCAGAATCACGTAGCGCAGCTGCTCGAGCGGATTGAGCGCCAGGCTCGACGAGGCTTCCCACTGACCGTGGGGAATGGCCTCGACGCAGCCGCGCCAGATCTCTGCCAGATAGGCGCTGGTAAACAAGGTCAAAGCGATCGCGGCGGCCATCCACGGCGAAATCTCGATCCCGGCCAGCGCCACACCGAAGAACACCAGAAACAGCTGCATCAACAGTGGCGTGCCCTGAAACAGCTCGATCCAGGTGCGGGCGATGCTGCTGGGCAGGGTGTTCTTGGAGATGCGCATCACCAGAATCAGCAGGCCGACGAGGCCGCCGCCAATGAACGCCACCAGCGACAGCGCCAGCGTCCATTGCAGGCCGGTGAGCAGGTTGCGCAGGATGTCCCAGAAAGTGAAATCGCTCATTGGCTGCTCCTCGCAATGAACCGCCGGCCGAACCAGTTGAGCAATTGGCGGATCAGCAGCGCCATGCACAGGTAGATCAGGGTGGTCAGCGCGTAGGTTTCAAAGGCGCGGAAGTTGCGTGACTGAATGAAGTTGGCGGCGAAGCTCAATTCTTCCGTGGCGATCTGCGAACACACCGCCGAACCGAGCATGACAATGATGATCTGGCTGCTCAGCGCCGGCCAGACCTTGCCCAGCGCCGGCAGCAGGACGACGTGGCGGAACGCTTCGAAGCGGGTCATCGCCAGTGCCGCTGCCGCTTCCAGCTGCCCGCGCGGAATCGCCTGGATGCCGGCGCGGATGATCTCGGTCGAATAGGCGCCAAGGTTGATCACCATCGCCAGCACCGCCGCTTGCCATTCGGAAATCTGCACGCCGAGCGACGGCAGGCCGAAGAAGATGAAGAACAGTTGCACCAGAAACGGCGTGTTGCGGATCAACTCGACGTAGACGCCGAAGATCGCCGAGAACGGGCGGATCTGCCACGCCCGCACCAGCGCCCCGACAATCCCGACGCCGACCCCGAGCAGCGCGCCGATGGCGGTCAGCTCCAGCGTGAACAAAGCGCCGCGCAGCAGCAGGTCGGTGTTTTCCACCACCGGCAAAAAATCGAACTGATAAGCCATGAAGGTCTCCCGCGCAGTCGATCAGAGATCGGCAGGCAGCGGCTCTTTCAGCCAGGTCTGCGAGTTCTTTTCCAGTGCGCCGTCAGCCTTGGCGGTGTTGAGGATGTCGTTGACCTTGGTCAGCAGCGCCGCTTCGTTCTTGTTCACACCGACGTAGACCGGCGAATCCTTGAGCTTCACCTTCAGCGCCGGCACGCGCTTGGGATTCTTCTCGCTGATGGCCACCATCACCACGTTGCCGCTGGCGATCAGATCGACCTGGCCTGCCAGGTAAGCGGCGATGGTCGAGTTGTTGTCTTCGAAGCGTTTGATGGTCACGCCTTCGGGGGCGACTTTGCTCAGCTCGATGTCTTCGATGGCGCCACGGGTGACGCTGATGGTCTTGCCCTTGAGGTCGTCGAGGCTGGTGATCGCGGCGTCTGGCGGACCGAACACGGCGAGGTAGAACGGCGCATAGGCGCGGGAAAAGTCGATGACCTTCTCGCGCTCGGCGTTTTTGCCGAGGCTGGAGATCACCAGATCGACCTTGCCGGTGGTGAGGAACGGGATGCGGTTGGTGCTGTTGACCGGGGTCAGTTCGAGTTTGACCTTGAGTTGGTCAGCGAGCAGTTTCGCCGTGTCGATATCCAGGCCGCGCGGCTTCATGTCCGGGCCGACCGAGCCGAATGGCGGGAAGTCTTGGGGCACGGCGACTTTCAGCGTGCCGCGTTTGACCACGTCGTCCAGACCGTCGGCGTGAGCGGGGGCCTGGCACAGCAGCAGGCCGGCAAACAGGGAAGCGAGGAGGGCGCTGTAACGCTGGGTCATGGACAATCTCCGGATCGGCGGGAAGTGGTTGCTGCGATCGAACAGAGCATGGGCCGTGCCAACAGGCGGATTTCGCCCCGGCAGGCCGCGGTAGCAGCGGCTTGGTTCGGTCTTACTGGTCTGAACAGTCAGCTCGGTTTTCGCACTGCGATGGCGCATCGGCTGCACGCGCCGAACCCCGCTGGGGCACGACTTGCCGGACTCGACGAATAGCTTTACAACTAGCCGCACCTTGGCCCTGACGCGTCCGCACATCATGAATTCGATCTCCCGCGCCGTACCCGAAGTGGCGCTGCAAGCGATCCGCAAACTGATCACCGAACAGGGCTTCGGTGCCGGCGACGCGTTGCCTTCGCAACGGGATCTGGCGCTGCAACTGGGCGTCAGTCGGGCATCGTTGCGTGAAGCGCTGTCGTCGCTCAGTGCACTGGGCGTGGTCAGCATTCAGCCGGGCAAGGGCGTGTTCGTGCAGTCGCCGGTCGAATTGTCGCGCGGCGACAACGCGCCAGGCTGGTCGTTTGCGGCGCAGGCATCGCCGCTGGATATCTTTCAATTGCGCTATGCGCTCGAAGGGTTTGCAGCAGGTTTGGCGGCAGTGACGTTGAGCACGTTCGATCTGGATGCGCTGGAAGACAACGTTGCGGCCATGCGCGAGCAATTGAAGCTCGGCGACTTTGAGGCAGCGGCGAAACTCGACTTCGAATTCCACCGACGCATCCTTCTTGCCAGCGGTAATCAGGCGATGCTGAGCATTCTCACCGCCAGCGCCGAGATCTTTCTCGAGAGCCAGAAACTGCCGTTCATCCGCGCCGAGCGCGCCATGGAAACCTGGCAGGAACACCGCAAGATCCTCCGTGCCCTGGCCCGCCGTGCGTCGGGAGCAGCGCAAAAAGCCATGCAGGAACATGTGCGCAACGCCGCCCTGCGTACCGGAATCGCCTTCATCGCTCCCGCCACGGCGTGACTTGAGCTATACCCAAACTCATCAAGGGCCATAGCAACACTCAATCATCTGCGGCTTCCTGAACAAGGGAAGGGCGGCTATGATGGGCCACGTTTTTTTGCTTACAACCTGGAGAATTCCATGAGCAGCGATCTGATCAAACACGTTAGCGACGCTAGCTTCGAAGCCGACGTACTCAAGGCCGAAGGCGCTGTCCTGGTCGACTACTGGGCTGAATGGTGCGGCCCTTGCAAAATGATCGCACCGGTTCTGGACGAGATTGCCGAGACTTACAAAGGCAAGCTGACCGTCGCCAAACTGAACATCGACGAAAACCAGGAAACCCCGGCCAAGCATGGCGTGCGTGGTATCCCGACGCTGATGCTGTTCAAGAACGGCAACGTTGAAGCGACCAAGGTCGGCGCACTGTCGAAGTCGCAGCTGGCGGCGTTCCTCGACGCCAACATCTGAGCGTCGCAGTAATACGCTGAAAAAAAGCCCCGCAAATCGCGGGGCTTTTTGCGTATTCAGGGCTAGACGCTCCGAAACTCAGGTGGTACATTCGGCCCCGCACTGGTTTCTCCAATGCCCCCTGCTAGCCGTCGCCGACGCACTCCTTTTCGAATTAGTTCGCGATCCTGTCGCCTTCTCCGCGGCGCGGCCTCATTAAGCCAAAAGCTTAATTTCCCCCCCTCCATAAATGATTACGTCATTCCTATATGAATCTGACTGAACTCAAGCAAAAGCCGATTACCGAACTGCTCGAATTGGCCGAACAGATGGGCATAGAAAATATGGCCCGTTCGCGCAAGCAGGACGTGATTTTCTCCCTGCTGAAAAAGCACGCGAAAAGCGGCGAGGAAATCTCCGGTGATGGCGTGCTGGAGATTCTCCAGGACGGCTTCGGCTTCCTGCGCTCCGCAGACGCTTCCTACCTCGCCGGCCCTGACGACATCTACGTCTCGCCGAGCCAGATCCGCCGCTTCAACTTGCGCACCGGTGACACCATCGTTGGCAAGATCCGCCCTCCGAAGGAAGGCGAGCGGTATTTCGCCCTGCTCAAGGTCGACACGATCAACTTCGATCGTCCGGAGAACGCGAAAAACAAGATTCTCTTCGAGAACCTGACGCCGCTGTTCCCGACCGTGCGCATGAAGATGGAAGCCGGTAACGGTTCCACCGAAGATTTGACCGGTCGCGTGATCGACCTGTGCGCACCGATCGGCAAAGGCCAGCGTGGTCTGATCGTCGCACCGCCGAAAGCCGGTAAAACGATCATGCTGCAGAACATCGCAGCGAACATCGCCCGTAACAATCCTGAAGTTCACCTGATCGTGCTGTTGATCGACGAGCGTCCGGAAGAAGTGACCGAAATGCAGCGCACCGTGCGCGGCGAAGTGGTTGCCTCGACCTTCGACGAGCCGCCGACCCGTCACGTGCAGGTTGCTGAAATGGTGATCGAGAAGGCCAAGCGCCTGGTCGAGCACAAGAAAGACGTGGTGATCCTGCTCGATTCCATCACTCGTCTGGCCCGTGCCTACAACACCGTGATCCCGAGCTCCGGCAAGGTATTGACCGGTGGTGTCGATGCCCACGCCCTCGAGAAGCCAAAACGCTTCTTCGGTGCCGCGCGTAACATCGAAGAAGGCGGCTCGCTGACCATTATCGCCACCGCGCTGGTTGAAACCGGCTCGAAGATGGACGAAGTGATCTACGAAGAGTTCAAGGGTACCGGCAACATGGAACTGCCTCTGGATCGCAAGATCGCCGAGAAGCGTGTGTTCCCGGCCATCAACATCAACCGCTCCGGCACCCGCCGCGAAGAGTTGCTGACCGCCGACGACGAACTGCAGCGCATGTGGATTCTGCGCAAGCTGCTGCACCCGATGGACGAAGTCGCCGCCATCGAGTTCCTGGTCGACAAGCTGAAGACGACCAAGACCAACGACGAGTTCTTCTTGTCGATGAAACGCAAGTAATACGCTGGCGTTTCAACAAAGGACGCTTCCGCAAGGGGGCGTTTTTTTTGCCCCGAAAAATCTCGCGCCCATCACGGATATCTGTTGATGGGCCGATTTTGCGGCGTCGGCAGCGCACTCCCGAGTTCGAGGCCTGCGCCTTCGCCGCAGCGCGGGGGCCACAATCGAGCAATGACGGGCTGCTGTTTGCCCCTCAGAGCAGGTAGGATGTACGCCTATTTTGAGGGTGCCATCGTCAATGAAATTCAAGGATCTTCGGGATTTCGTGCAGCAGCTTGAGCAGCGCGGAGAGTTGAAACGCATCCAGATTCCCGTCTCGCCGGTGCTGGAGATGACTGAGGTGTGCGACCGCACGCTGCGGGCCAAAGGCCCGGCATTGTTGTTCGAGAAGCCCACCGGTTACGACATTCCGGTGCTCGGCAACCTGTTCGGCACCCCCGAGCGCGTGGCCATGGGCATGGGCGCCGAGTCGGTCAGCGAGCTGCGCGAAATCGGCAAGCTGCTGGCCTTTCTCAAGGAGCCGGAGCCCCCGAAGGGCTTGAAGGACGCGTGGTCGAAACTGCCGATCTTCCGCAAGATCATTTCGATGGCGCCGAAAGTCGTCAAAGACGCGGTGTGCCAGGAAGTGGTCATCGAAGGCGACGACGTCGATCTGGCGATGTTGCCGGTGCAGACCTGCTGGCCCGGCGACGTCGGTCCGCTGATCACTTGGGGCCTGACGGTCACCAAAGGGCCGAACAAGGAACGCCAGAACCTCGGTATCTACCGCCAGCAAGTTATCGGCCGCAACAAGGTGATCATGCGCTGGCTCAGCCATCGTGGCGGTGCTCTCGACTTCCGCGAGTGGTGCGAGAAGCACCCGGGCGAGCCGTTCCCAGTGTCCGTGGCCCTTGGCGCCGATCCGGCAACGATTCTCGGTGCCGTGACGCCGGTGCCGGACAGCCTCTCCGAATATGCTTTCGCTGGGCTCTTGCGCGGTAACCGCACCGAACTGGTCAAGTGCAGGGGCAACGATCTGCAAGTGCCGACCACCGCCGAAATCATCCTTGAAGGCGTGATTCATCCGGGCGAAATGGCCGATGAAGGCCCGTATGGCGACCACACCGGTTACTACAACGAAGTCGACAGCTTCCCGGTGTTCACCGTCGAGCGCATCACCCACAGGGTCAAACCTATCTATCACAGCACTTACACCGGCCGTCCGCCGGATGAGCCGGCGATTCTCGGCGTGGCGCTGAACGAAGTGTTCGTGCCGATCCTGCAGAAGCAGTTCCCGGAAATCACCGACTTCTACCTGCCGCCGGAAGGCTGCTCGTACCGCATGGCCGTGGTGACGATGAAGAAGTCGTATCCGGGGCATGCCAAGCGCGTGATGCTCGGCGTCTGGTCGTTTTTGCGACAGTTCATGTACACCAAGTTCGTTATCGTCACTGACGACGATATCAATGCCCGCGACTGGAACGACGTGATCTGGGCCATCACCACGCGCATGGACCCCAAGCGCGATACGGTGATGATCGACAACACGCCGATCGACTACCTCGACTTCGCCTCGCCGATCTCCGGGCTGGGCTCGAAAATGGGCCTGGATGCCACCCACAAGTGGCCGGGCGAAACTACCCGCGAGTGGGGCCGCGTGATCGTCAAGGACGACGCCGTCACCCAACGGATCGATGCCATCTGGAATCAGTTAGGAATAGATTGATGCGTGTAACCCTGCAGCCTTCCGGAGCAGTGCTCGAGATACAGCCCGGTGAGCGGATTCTCGACGGTGCGCGGCGCCTGGGCTATGACTGCCCGCAAAGCTGCCGCAACGGCAATTGCCACGTGTGTGCAGCGCTGCTGGTGGAGGGCCGCGTCGAGCAGGCCGGCAAAGTCCACGATCATGGCGAGTTCTACACCTGCATCGCCGCACCGCTGGAAGACTGCGTGCTGTTGTGGGATGGCGTGCTCGCACTCGGTGAATTGCCGGTGCGCAGCCTGTCGTGTCAGGTCATCGAGTGCCGCGAGGTCGGCGGCGATACCTGGCGCGTGCGCCTGCGGGCACCAGCAGGCAAGCCGCCGCGCTATCACGCCGGGCAATATTTGATGATCGAGCGCGAGAGCGGTGAGAAGTCGGCGTTCTCCATGGCATCGGCACCCCACGGCGGGCGTGATCTGGAAATCCATGTGCTGGCGCGCGAAACCAGTGCGTTGAGCCTGATCGAGCAGCTGCAACGCAACCCGCTGGTGCGTGTCGAGTTGCCGTTCGGTGACACACATCTTGCGGAGCTGCCCGACGGTCCTCTGGTGTTGATCGCCGCCGGCACCGGCATGGGCCAGATTCACAGTCTGATCGAACATTGCCGCGCCGAAGGCTTCAAGCATCCAGTGCATCTGTATTGGGGCGTACGCCGCCCGGAAGATTTTTATCAGATCGAGCACTGGGACGAATGGCTGAAGCTGCCCAATCTGTTCCTGCATAAAGTGGTCAGCGACCAGTGCTGCTGGGAAGGGCGCTGCGGGATGTTGCACGAGGCGGTTTGCGAGGATTTCCCTGATCTGAAACCGCTACATGTCTATGCCAGCGGGTCGCCGGCGATGGTTTACGGCACCTTGGACGCGCTGGTCGAGGCGGGGATGGATGCGCATCAGATGCGCGCCGATGTGTTCGCCTACGCGCCGCGCTCCTGATACTTATAACTTGGCATATAGCCGATCGGTATTTATCTAATTAGGCAAATACCGCTAGGTTATATATCAATCAGGCAATTAAGCAGTGGCACTTAATTTGCCTTAAAACATATGTGCCTTATTGTTACAGCGGTGCGTTCTATTAAGTAATTCTTCACCCGCGGGGAGCTGAACGCTATTCGCCATGAGCGCCATTGAAAACGCAATTCTGAACCTGGCTTACCCTCCGCGGCTCGATCTTGGGCCGCAGCTGACGCACGAACAACTTCTCGCTTCCATGCAATCGACCATGGCGCGCCACAAGGGCGGGCCGGTGTGGCTGTTCGCGTATGGTTCGCTGATCTGGCGCCCGGAATGCACGGCAGTCGAGCGCATGCGCGGTCGCGTGCATGGCTATCATCGCGGCTTGTACCTGTGGTCCCACGAGCATCGGGGCACGCCGGAAATGCCCGGTCTTGTGTTCGGTCTGGATCGCGGCGGTTCATGCAGTGGCTTTGCCTACCGCTTGCCGGAAGACAATCTCGATACCGCGCTGTATGCGCTGTGGAAACGTGAGATGCCGTTTCCGTCGTATCGACCACACTGGCTCAATTGCCGGCTCGAAGATGGCACTCAGGTGCAGGCCTTGGGCTTCGTGCTGGAGCGCCACCTGCCGAGCTATGCCGGCAACTTGCCGGATCATGTGCTCAGCCAGGTGTTCGCCAGCGCCAGCGGGCGCTACGGCACTACTCGCGATTATGTCGAGCAGACCGCGCATGCCCTGCGCAGCCACGCCATGCCAGACCGCAATCTGGAGGCGCGGCTCAAGCGCTGTAAATCACACAGCGATCAGGCGACCGCTTCACGGCTCTGACTGGCGACTTGCTTGTGCCACAGCGTTGGCGCAAGGAAGGCCATCGCCAGCAGGCAAGCGCCGACCAGCAGGACGAAACCGCCATCCCAGCCGAAGTGGTCAACGGTGTAGCCCATCGCCGCACTGGCTGCGACCGACCCCCCCAGATAACCGAACAGACCGGTGAAGCCCGCTGCGGTACCGGCGGCTTTCTTCGGCGCCAGTTCCAGCGCTTGCAGGCCGATCAGCATCACCGGGCCGTAGATCAGGAAGCCGATCGACAGCAGGGCGATCATGTCGACCATCGGGTTACCGGCCGGATTGAGCCAGTACACCAGAGTCGCAACAGTCACCAGGGCCATGAACACCATGCCGGTCAGGCCACGGTTGCCACGGAAGATCTTGTCCGACATCCAGCCGCACAGCAGCGTGCCCGGAATGCCCGCCCACTCGTAGAAGAAATAGGCCCACGAGGTCTTATCCACGGTGAAGCCCTTGGCTTCCTTCAGGTAGGTCGGCGCCCAGTCCAGCACGCCGTACCGCAGCAAGTAGACGAAAACGTTGGCCAGAGCGATGTACCAGAGCATTTTGTTGCGCAGCACGTATTTGACGAAGATTTCCTTGGCGCTGAATTCGTCTTCGTGGCTGGCGTCGTAGCCTTCCGGGTAATCGTTCTTGTACTGCTCGATTGGCGGCAGGCCGACCGATTGCGGGGTGTCACGCATGGTGATGAAGGCGAACACCGCTACGCCCAGTGCGACTGCTGCCGGGACGTAAAAAGCCGCGTGCCAGTCGTTGAACAGGCCCATGCCGATCAGGAACAGCGGGCCGATCAGACCGCCGCCGACGTTATGCGCCACGTTCCACACCGACACCACGCCGCCGCGTTCCTTCTGCGACCACCAGTGCACCATGGTCCGCCCGCTCGGCGGCCAGCCCATGCCCTGCGCCCAGCCGTTGATGAACAACAGAATGAACATCATCGTCACGCTGGACGTTGCCCACGGCGCGAAACCGAAAATGAACATCACCCCGGCCGAGACCAGCAGACCGAACGGCAGGAAGAAGCGCGGGTTGGAACGGTCGGACACCAGGCCCATTAGGAACTTCGACAGACCGTAAGCAATGGCGATCGCCGACATCGCCAAGCCGAGGTCGCCACGGCTGTAGCCTTCGTCGATCAGGTACGGCATGGCCAGGGAGAAGTTCTTGCGCAGCAGGTAGTAACCGGCGTAGCCGATAAAGATACCGGCGAAGATCTGCCAGCGCAGGCGGCGGTAGGTGCTGTCTATTTTTTCTTCAGGCAATGGAGCCTGATGTGCGGCAGGACGAAAGAAAGCAAACATTCAAGAGCTCCAATTTTCTTGTTTTGACTGCGGATGCGAATGTTACAGTTTCGTTACCGAAAATAGCATCGCTTCACGTCGGCAAAACAGCGGAAATTTGGGCAGATGAGCGTTCCTTTATGAACATGTCGCTCTGAGATAAGAAGGCGGCGCTGAGGGGATGGTGGCTCGGGTGGGTTTCTGCGGTTTAACGTATTGGCGAGGCGGATCTCAACGGTAAAGCGATCCGGATGGTTACTCCGGATCGCTCCATGTTTTAACGAACCTGAACGACAACCTTGCCCACAGCCTTGCGCTGGCCGAGATCATCGATCGCCTGCGCGGCATTGCTCAGCGGATACACCCGCGACACCAGCGGTTTCAGCTTGCCCTCGGCAAACCAGGCAAACAGCTGCTGAAAGTTGGCTGCGTTGTCCTGGGGCTGGCGCTGGGCAAAGGAGCCCCAGAACACGCCGAGCACCGCCGCGCCTTTGAGCAGGGCGAGGTTGACCGGCAGTTCCGGGATGCGTCCGCTGGCGAAGCCGACCACCAGCAGGCGGCCGTTCCAGGCGATGGCGCGGATGGCCTGGTCGAACAGGTCGCCGCCGACCGGGTCGTAGATCACGTCGGCGCCCTGGCCGTCGGTGAGGCGTTTGATCTCGTCCTTGAGGCTGGCTTCGCTGTAGTTGATCAGTTCATCGGCGCCGGCAGCCTTGGCCACCGCGAGTTTCTCGGCACTGCTGGCGGCGGCGATCACGCGGGCGCCCATGGCTTTGCCGATCTCCACCGCGGCGAGGCCGACACCACCGGATGCGCCGAGCACCAGTAGGGTTTCCCCCGGTTGCAGGTTGGCGCGTTGCTTGAGCGCATGCATCGACGTGCCGTAGGTCATGCTGAATGCAGCGGCAATGTTGAAGTCCATCGACGGTGGAATCGGCAACACGTTGTAGCCCGGCACCGCAACCTGCTCGGCAAAACTGCCCCAGCCAGTCAGGGCCATGACCCGGTCGCCGACTTTCAGATGGCTGACCTTTTCCCCGACTTCGCGCACCACGCCCGCCGCTTCACCGCCTGGCGAAAACGGGAAGGGCGGTTTGAACTGGTATTTGCCCTCGATGATCAGCGTGTCCGGGAAATTGACTCCGGCAGCGTGCACGTCCAGCAGGATTTCATTCTTCTTGGCGACAGGACTGGCGACGTCTTCCAGCACCAGCGATTCGGCAGGGCCGAAGGCTTTGCACAGCACGGCTTTCATCAGGGCTATTCCTTTGGGAGTGATGGCCGATAAGTGTAGGTGTGTGAATCAACGGGTCAACGAGCATGCCCGGCCCTGATAGTCAGCCATAAGCTTGTGCTTGCGCGGCGGGTCGTTATGCTAGGCCGCAAACCGGATAAGGAGCGAATTGTGAAAGCGTGGATCATGTTGTTGCTGGCCCTGTCTCTGCCTGTGGCAGCACTGGCCGAAGAAGCCAAAGAAGGCGAGGCGCCGAAGGTCAATTACATCACCCTGAGCCCGCCGTTCGTCGGCAACTATGGCCTCGACGGCACCGCCAAGCTCAAGGTCTACAAGGCCGATGTGGCATTGCGTGTGACTGGTGAAGAGGCGACCAAACTGGTCAAGGCCAACGAGCCGCTGATCCGCAATCAGCTGGTGGCGTTGTTCACTCAGCAGACCACCGAGGCGATGGGCAGCATCGAAGGCAAGGAAAAGCTGCGTCAGGAAGCATTGAAGCAGACCCAGCAAGTGATGAATGACGAGACCGGCAAGCCTGTTGTTGAGGATCTGTTGTTCAACAACCTGATCATTCAGTAAGTCATTCGCTGTCCGGGCAGGCCCCATCGCTGGCAAGCCAGCTCCCACAGGTTTTTCGGGTGGTCACAAAATATGTGTCCACTGAAATCCCTGTGGGAGCTGGCTTGCCAGCGATTGCATTTTGGCAGGCGCCAAATTAATCAGGGTTTAAGGGCAAGCACCGCCGCCCACTGTTCTGGTGTAACCGGCATCACCGACAACCGCGAGCCCTTCTGCACCAATGGCATCTCTGCCAGCGCCGTGTGCTGCTTCAGATAATCCAGCTTCAACACCCGTTTGAACGTCTCGACATGCTCGACATCGATCACGCTCCACGCGTTTTTCTCCGGCGTAGCTTTCGAATCGAAGTAATGGCTGTCCGGCTCCAGCGCCGTCGGATCGGGATACGCTGCTTGGATAATTTTGCCAATCCCGGCAATCCCCGGCTCGGGGCAGCTGGAATGGTAGAAAAAGAACTCGTCACCGACCGCCATCGCCCGCAGGAAGTTGCGTGCCTGATAGTTGCGAACCCCGTCCCAGCGCGCCTTGCCGAGCTTTTCCAGACCCTTGATCGAGAGTTCGTCGGGCTCTGATTTCATCAGCCAGTAGGCCATGTGGTGTGCTCCTGAAGCGGTCATTGGGCAGGTTGTCGGGCAATTTTATGACAAACCGACAGTCGGTTGACGTCAGCGTTTGCGCACAGGTTCACGTTGCCGCAAAATGCCGGCCTTTAAAGCTTGACGCTGCTGCACGGCCTACGAACGGAAACCGCTGCTGTCATCGTGATGATGTGCCTTGAGGGGGGCAATCGATGAAACGCAAACCGGATTTGCTATGGACTTTGGTAATTTTGTTTGGCCTGGGCGTGGTAACCACCGGTTACGCGCAGAGCCTGTGGGCGAACAAGACCGACGCGCCGATTGAAGTGGCGCAACAGGTGCAACAGTCGACCGCTTTCAAACGCTGAACCTGTCTCTTCGACGCCGCTGTTGCATGCGGCGTCTACTCTGCGAAATACCACGCCTTGTCGGTGACCGTGCCTTGTAACGGCACATCCCAGCTCGCCTGCGCCAGACGCTCGACCTTCTGACACTCATGGGCCAGGCCCAGCAGCGTCGGCTTGCGCCAGTTCTTGCGCCGGGCCAGATAGGCGAGGCTGCGATCATAAAACCCGCCGCCCATGCCCAAGCGTCCGCCGACATCGTCAAATCCCACCAGCGGCAACAACACCAGATCCAGCGCCCAGACCTTGCGTTGCCGAGCCAGATTGGCCCGGGGCTCGAGGATGCGGAAGCGATTGGGCGTGAGCTTTTCGCCGGGGCGGATGCGCTGGAAGACCATTTTCGTTCGTGGCCATGCGCTGAGTACCGGCAGATAAGTCGCCTTGCCACGACGCTGGGCTTCGCGCAGGAGCAGGCGCGGATCGATTTCACCGTCGGTGGGCAAATACAGAGAGATATGTTTCGCCCGGCGAAAGTGCGGGTCTTGCGCCAATTGCCGGAACAGGCCTTTGGCAGCCCGGCGTTGTTCGCCCGGCGTCAGTGCGCGGCGCGCCTTGCGCAGCAGGCGGCGGAGTTGCGGGCGGGGCAGCAGCGCGGGTTCGGTCATGGTTCGGCTTCGGCAGGTGGATGCAAAAACGTACGCATAAAAAATCCGATGTCGGCATACACCGACATCGGATTCGAATCAGGCTCCCCGGATGAACCGCTGTCAACTCAGCCCTTGAACCCGAAAGTTCAAGGTGGAAGAAGCAGTAGACTTTAAGGCTTTCCGTCTAGCGGACATGCACACCAGCCCAACGTGCAACTTCCAGGGTAGTGCGAATCGGCTCCGGGACATCGTCAACTGGCAAGCACCCCAGGGAGTGCCGCGAGTATACCTCAAGCTGTCAGTCGAATCAGCCCTTGGCGGTGTTCTGATCGTCGGCCAGGACCAAATCGACACGATCGAGCAAGTCGCGTACCTGTTCGCGGGTCGAACCGCTGGCCTGGATGTCCGGGCGCTCTTCTTTGTGCAACAGGTCGTGGGTGATGTTCAGCGCGGCCATCACGGCAATGCGGTCGGCGCCGATGACTTTGCCGCTGCTGCGGATCTCGCGCATCTTGCCGTCCAGGTAGCGGGCGGCACTGACCAGATTGCTGCGTTCTTCCGGCGGGCAGATGATCGAATACTCTTTGTCGAGGATCTGCACGGTAACGCTATTGCTTGAACTCATGAGTCTTGCTCCAGGGCCTTGAGGCGCGAAATCATCGATTCGACCTTACGCCGGGCGATTTCGTTTTTTTCAATGAGGTGAGCGCGTTCCTCGCGCCAGGTTTTTTCCTGAGCTAGTAAGAGTGCGTTTTGACTCTTAAGTTGCTCGACTCGGCCAATCAGCAGTTCGAGTCTGGCCATCAGCGCTTGCAGGTCGGTGTCTTCCATTGGGTCCACGTGTTCGTCTGATGGGTGGTAACTGGCGGACAGCCTTTAATGGTCTTGGCGGGGCTGTCGATGTAGGATAGAAGGCCTTCATTCTAGACATAGCGCCGTCTGGCGCCTAGCTGCCCATGACCATTGCGAATTCCCCGTACCAAGCCTTTGCCACCCTGCTGACTGCCAGCGGCCACAACGTCTCGCCTGCCGAACTGCACGGCGTGCTGCTCGGGCGCAGTTGCGCCGGGGCCGGCTTCGATCACGAAGGCTGGCTGATCGACGCCGCCGAACTGCTCGAAGGCGACATCCAGGACAACGTCCGCAACGCCCTGATCGGCCTGCAGGAGATGGTCAAAGGCGAGCTGACCGGCGCCGACATCACCGTCGTGCTGCTGCTGCCGACCGACGATGCACCGCTGGCCGAGCGCGCCGCCGCACTGGGCGAGTGGTGCCAGGGCTTCCTCAGCGGTTTCGGTCTGACCCGCCGTGCTTATGCACTGAGTGACGAAGCCAACGAAGTGCTGCGGGATCTGGCCGCCATCGCTCAGGTGCAGGACGCGCTGGAAGAATCCGAAGACGGCGAATCCGACTACATGGAAGTCATGGAATACCTGCGCGTTGCGCCGTTGCTGCTGTTCTCGGAAACCAAAAAAGCCGATGTGCCGCCAGCGGCCAAACCTTCGCTGCATTAATCGCGTGCCAGGGAAAGCCATCTGCCCATGACCCACATCCCCAAAGCGGAATACAGCCGTCGCCGCAAGGCCCTGATGGCGCAGATGGAACCCAACAGCATCGCGATCCTGCCCGCCGCCGCGGTGGCCATCCGCAACCGCGACGTCGAGCATGTCTATCGTCAGGACAGCGACTTCCAGTACCTCAGCGGTTTTCCCGAGCCCCAAGCCGTCATCGTTCTGATGCCTGGTCGCGAGCACGGCGAGTACATCCTGTTCTGTCGTGAACGCAACGCCGAACGCGAATTGTGGGATGGCCTGCGCGCAGGGCAGGAAGGCGCGATCCGCGAATATGGCGCCGACGATGCTTTTCCGATTACCGACATCGACGACATCCTCCCGGGCCTGATCGAAGGCCGCGACCGGGTGTATTCGGCGATGGGCAGCAACCCCGAATTCGATCGGCACCTGATGGACTGGATCAACGTGATCCGCTCCAAGGCGCACCTCGGCGCGCAGCCGCCGAATGAATTCGTTGCCCTGGATCATCTGCTGCACGACATGCGCCTGTATAAATCGGCGGCAGAAGTGAAGGTGATGCGCGAAGCCGCGCGGATCTCGGCGCAGGCGCATATCCGCGCGATGCAGGCCAGTCGTCCGGGGCTGCATGAATACAGCCTCGAAGCCGAACTGGATTATGAATTCCGCAAGGGCGGGGCGAAGATGCCGGCCTACGGTTCGATCGTCGCCGCCGGGCGCAACAGCTGCATCCTGCATTACCAGCAGAATGACGCGTTGCTCAAGGACGGCGATCTGGTGTTGATTGACGCCGGTTGCGAGATCGACTGCTACGCCAGCGACATCACCCGTACGTGGCCGGTCAACGGCAAGTTTTCGCCGGAGCAGAAGGCGATCTACGAGTTGGTGCTGGCTTCCCAGGAAGCGGCATTTGCCGAGATCGCCCCTAACAAGCACTGGAATCAGGCGCACGAAGCCACGGTTCGAGTGATTACCACAGGGCTGGTGAAACTCGGTTTGCTACAAGGCGAGGTCGACGAGTTGATTGCGAGCGAAGCCTACAAAGCTTTCTATATGCACCGCGCCGGCCACTGGCTGGGCATGGATGTGCATGACGTCGGCGAGTACAAGGTCGGCGGCGAATGGCGCGTGCTGGAGGTCGGCATGGCGTTGACCGTGGAGCCGGGCATCTACATCGCCGCGGACAATCAGAACGTGGCGAAGAAATGGCGCGGCATTGGCGTGCGCATCGAGGATGACGTGGTCGTGACCCGGTCCGGCTGTGAAATCCTCACCAGTGGCGTGCCGAAAACCGTCGCCGAGATCGAAGCGCTGATGGCCCAAGCAAGGACACACGCAGCATGAGTCGAGTCAATCTGGCAATCATCGGTGGCGGTCTGGTCGGCGCCAGTCTGGCGTTGGCGTTGCAGGCCGGGGCCAAGGCGCAGGGCTGGAAGATCGTCCTGATCGAACCGTTCGCCCCCGGCGACAGCTGGCAACCGAGCTACGACGCCCGCTCCTCAGCCCTTTCGTTCGGCTCGCGGCAGATTTATCAGCGCCTGGGCGTGTGGCAGGAAATTTCCCGCCGCGCCGAGCCGATCAAACAGATTCACGTCTCCGACCGTGGCCGCTTCTCCACCGCGCGCTTGTCGGCGATGGAAGAGGGTGTGCCAGCGCTCGGTTACGTGGTGGAAAACGCCTGGCTCGGCCAGTGCCTGTGGCAGCACCTCGACAAAGACGTGATCACGTGGCGCTGCCCGGCGGAAGTCATGCGCATGGAGCCGTTGGCCGATGGCTATCGCCTGACCCTCAACGATGAAACCACCCTTGAATGCGACCTCGCGGTGCTCGCCGATGGCGGCCGCTCCGGGTTGCGCGAACAGTTGGGCATCAACGTGCGCACGCGCCCGTACAACCAGAGCGCGCTGATTGCCAACATCACCCCGAGTGAAGCGCACAACGGCATGGCCTTCGAGCGCTTTACCGATGAGGGGCCGATGGCCCTGCTGCCGTTGCCGGACAATCGCTGCGCACTGGTCTGGACCCGTCTGGGCATGGACGCGCAGCGTCTGACCGAGTTGACCGAGCGTGATTTTCTCAGCGAGCTGCAAGGTGTGTTCGGTTACCGCCTCGGCACTTTGAAACAGGTCGGCGCACGGCATCTTTATCCGCTGTCACTGATCGAAGCTGAAGAACAGGTGCGTTCGCATCTGGCCGTGCTCGGCAACGCCGCACACAGCCTGCACCCGATCGCCGGCCAGGGCTTCAACCTGTCGCTGCGTGACGCCGACGCCTTGGCTGCCACGCTGCTGGCCAGCGACAAGCCGCTGGGCGACTTCGCCACGTTGCAGGCCTATCGCGAACGGCAGCGCCTCGATCAGGACCTGACGGTGGGCTTCTCCGATCAGGTCACGCGCCTGTTCGGCAGCACCCAGCCGCTGGTGTCGCTGGGGCGCAATCTCGGCCTGCTCGGCCTCGACCTGCTGCCGCCAGCCAAACGCTGGTTCGCCCGGCAGGCGATGGGCCTGGGAACCCGTCCGGATGCTTGAGTGGCTGAGCAACACATTCGGCAAGGCACGATTGATGCGCTGGGTAATGACCTTTTACCCGCCGTATCTCGGCGCGGGTGTGCGGGTGTGCCACATCAGTGACGACTTTCGCGATGTGCAGGTGTCCATGGGGTTGGGCTGGTACAACCGCAACTATGTCGGCACCCAGTTTGGCGGCAGTCTGTATTCGATGGTCGACCCGTTCTTCATGTTGATGCTCATGGAAAACCTCGGTCCGAAGTACATCGTCTGGGACAAGGCCGCCGACATCGATTTCATTGCGCCGGGCAAAGGCCTGGTGTTCGCCCGGTTCAACATCGACCAGACCCTGCTCGACGAGATCCGCCGGCAGACCGCCAACGGCGATAAATACCTGCCGCAGTTGCAGGTCGACATTCATGACGGCGCCGGCAACCTTGTGGCGCGGGTCGGTAAAACCCTTTACGTGCGGCTCAAGCCGCAAGCGAGACAGGCCTAAAGCATGGAAATGCGCGCAGATCTGCTGATTGTCGGAGCCGGAATGGTCGGCAGCGCCCTGGCGCTGGCGCTACGGGACAGTGGGCTGGAAGTGCTGCTGCTCGACGGCAGCCCGTTGAGCGTGAAGCCGTTCGATGCCGAAGCGGCGTTCGAACCGCGCGTCAGCGCATTGTCGGCGGCGAGCCAGCGCATTCTCGAGCGCCTCGGTGTCTGGGACGGCATCGCCCAGCGGCGCAGCAGCCCGTACACCGACATGCATGTCTGGGACGGCAGCGGCACCGGGCAGATTCATTTCTCGGCGAGCAGCGTACATGCCGATGTGCTCGGCCACATCGTCGAAAACCGCGTGGTGCAGGATGCTTTGCTCGAGCGTTTGCATGATTGCAACCTGGGCATGCTGGCCAATGCGCGGCTGGAGCAGATGCGTCGCTCCGGCGACGACTGGCTGCTGACCCTGGCTGATGGCCGCACCTTGCGCGCGCCGCTGGTGATCGCGGCCGATGGCGCCAATTCAGCGGTGCGCCGTCTCACTGGGGTGGCGACTCGCGAGTGGGATTATCTGCATCACGCCATCGTCACCAGCGTGCGCTGCAGCCAGCCGCACCGCAAAACCGCCTGGCAGCGCTTTACCGATCACGGGCCATTGGCGTTTCTGCCGCTGGAACGTGATGGTCAGCAGGACTGGTGCTCGATCGTCTGGTCGACCACACCGGCTGAAGCCGAGCGCTTGATGGCGCTGGAAGAGGCTGCGTTTTGCGCTGAGCTGGAGCGAGCGTTCGAAGGGCGCCTCGGTGACGTGATCAGCGCCGACCCGCGTCTGTGCGTGCCGCTGCGTCAGCGTCACGCCAAACGTTATGTCGCTGAAGGCCTGGCGTTGATCGGTGATGCGGCACACACCATTCACCCGCTGGCGGGGCAGGGTGTGAACCTTGGTTTCCTCGATGCAGCGGTGCTGGCGGAAGTGTTGCTGCAAGCGCATGAGCGCGGTGAGCGACTGGCAGACGTGAAGGTGCTGAGCCGCTACGAGCGTCGGCGTATGCCGCACAATCTGGCGCTGATGGCGGCGATGGAAGGCTTCGAGCGGTTGTTCCAGGCCGACCCGCTGCCACTGCGCTGGTTGCGCAATGCCGGGTTGAAACTGGTCGAGCAGATGCCCGAGGCGAAGGCGTTGTTTGTGCGCGAGGCGCTGGGGCTGACCGGTGATCTTCCAGCTCTGGCAAAGCCCTGACCGCCTCATTGAGGCTGATGCCCCTTCGCGAGCAGGCTCGCTCCCACAGTTGAGATGCATTCCAATGTGGGAGCGAGCCTGCTCGCGAAAGCGTCCGCCCACTTACCGCAGTTTTGAGTCGTGCAACATCTGGTAACGCCTTCCCCCAGTGTTCGATTGAGAAGGTAAATGTGAGTCCTTATCATTTGGCCCACCTTTCCCGACCGTGAGACCACTCCCATGTTGGCACCCAAGCGTCTTCTGACCGCACTGGCCTTGACCCTGATCGGCAGCACCACTGCCCAGGCCGCCGATGAGGTGGTGGTTTACTCGTCGCGTATCGATGAGCTGATCAAACCGGTATTCGATGCCTACACCGCCAAGACCGGGGTGAAGATCAAGTTCATCACCGACAAGGAAGCGCCGCTGATGCAGCGCATCAAGGCCGAAGGTGAAAATGCCACCGCCGATCTGCTGCTCACCGTCGATGCCGGCAACCTGTGGCAGGCCGAGCAGATGGGCATCCTCCAGCCATTCACCTCGAAAACCATCGACACCAACATTCCCGCGCAATATCGCTCGTCCACCCACGCCTGGACCGGCCTGAGCCTGCGCGCGCGGACCATCGCCTATTCCACCGAGCGGGTGAAGCCGGGCGAACTGACCACCTATGAAGCGCTGGCCGACAAGAACTGGGAAGGCCGCCTGTGCCTGCGCACGGCGAAGAAGGTCTACAACCAGTCGCTGACCGCGACCATGATCGAAGTCCACGGCGCCGAGAAGACCGAGAAAATCCTCAAGGGCTGGGTCAACAACCTGTCCACCGACGTGTTCTCCGATGACGTTGCAGTACTGGAAGCGATCAACGCCGGGCAGTGCGATGTTGGCATCGTCAACACCTACTACTACGGTCGCCTGCATAAGCAGAAGCCTGAATTGCCGGTGAAGCTGTTCTGGCCGAACCAGGCTGATCGTGGTGTGCATGTGAACCTGTCGGGCATCGGCCTGACCAAACATGCGCCGCACCCGGAAGCCGCGAAGGCTTTGGTCGAATGGATGACCACGCCTGAGGCACAGAAGATTTTTGCAGATGTGAACCAGGAATTCCCGGCCAACCCGGCGGTGGCGCCTTCGGAAGAAGTGGCGGCGTGGGGCAAGTTTGTCGCCGATACCTTGCCGGTTGAGGTGGCGGGCAAACGTCAGGCTGAGGCGATCCGGATGATGGATCGGGCGGGGTGGAACTGAGGCGTTTCGTGTAACTGTTGATCGTTCCCACGCTCCGCGTGGGAATGCAGCCCTCGACGCTCTGCGTCGTGCCGCTGAAAGCGTGACGCGGAGCGTCACAGGATGTGTGCCCACGCAGAGCGTGGGTACAATCATTTGAACGAGATTGTTTCCTTGGCCCACCCCGCCCAACGCCGCTGGTACCCCATCGTCTTCGCCATCGCCGCGCTGGTGTTGTTGCCGCTGAGCGTGCTGTTGTTGTCGTGGCAGACCATCGATCAGCAGATCTGGTCGCATCTGTGGCAAACCCAGATGCCGCGACTGCTCGGCAATACCCTGACGCTGATCCTCGGCGTCGGTGTCGGCGTGACCCTGCTGGGTGTCAGCCTGGCGTGGCTGACCAGCCTCTGTGAATTCCCCGGTCGGCGCTGGCTCGACTGGGCGCTGATGCTGCCCTTCGCCATTCCAGCGTATGTACTGGCGTTCGTTTTCGTCGGCCTGCTCGATTTCGCCGGCCCCGTGCAAACCCTGCTGCGCGAATGGTTCGGCACGGGTCTGCGCCTGCCGCGAGTGCGTTCCACCGGCGGAGTGATCGTGGTGCTGGTGCTGGTGTTTTATCCCTACGTTTATCTGCTGGCGCGCACCGCGTTCCTGGCTCAGGGCAAAGGTTTGATGGAAGCGGCGCGGGTGCTCGGGCAGTCGCCGTGGCAGGCGTTCTGGCGGGTTGCGCTGCCGATGGCGCGTCCGGCGATCGGCGCGGGCGTGGCGCTGGCGCTGATGGAAACCCTCGCCGATTTTGGCGCGGTGTCGGTGTTCAACTTCGACACCTTCACCACGGCCATCTACAAAACCTGGTACGGCTTTTTCAGCCTGCCCAGCGCTGCGCAACTGGCCAGTCTGTTGCTGCTGGTAGTGATGCTGGTGCTGTACGGCGAGCGCCGTGCACGCGGGGCGAATCGGGCCAGCAACGAGCGGCCACGGGTGAAAGCGCTGTATCACCTGCGGGGAATCAAGGCCTTCGCGGCGACGGGCTGGTGTGCATTGGTATTCGCCTGCGCCTTCGTTATCCCGGTGCTGCAACTGATCGTCTGGTTCTGGCAGCGCGGACGCTTCGATCTGGACGAGCGCTACGCCGGGCTGATCCTGCACACCCTGTATCTGGGGGCGATGGCCTCGCTGATCACCGTCAGCGTTGCGCTGTTGCTGGCATTTGCCCGGCGTCTGGCGCCGACCCAAGCCATCAACTCCGGCGTCGGTCTGGCCAATCTCGGCTACGCCTTGCCCGGTTCGGTGCTGGCGGTGTCGATCATGCTTGCCTTCAGTTATCTGGATCGTGAACTGGTGATTCCGCTCTCCGCTTGGCTCGGCGGTGCCGGCAAACCGTTGCTGCTCGGCAGCCTCGCGGCGTTGCTGATGGCTTATCTGGTGCGCTTCATTGCTGTCGCCTACGGGCCGCTGGAAAGCAGTCTGGCGCGTATACGGCCATCTTTGCCCGAAGCGGCACGTAGCCTGGGTGTCAGTGGGCCGCGACTGTTTTTCAAAGTGTATCTGCCGCTATTGCTGCCCGGCACCTTGAGCGCCGCGTTGCTGGTGTTCGTCGATGTGCTCAAGGAAATGCCCGCGACCCTGCTGATGCGCCCGTTTGGCTGGGACACGCTGGCGGTGCGCATCTTTGAGATGACCAGTGAAGGCGAATGGGCGCGCGCCTCATTGCCGGCATTGACCTTGGTGCTGGTTGGTCTATTGCCGGTGATCGGATTGATTCGACGTTCGGCGCACCGAAACACTTAGTCGTCAGTCCTACATCATGCGGCTACAATGCGCGGCATTCGGTGCGGTTCGTCTGACAGACCCGTGCGCTGGAATCGGCTGCAAGCCTTATTCATCAAGGCTTTCAGCCGTATAGCGGCGGTCCGCACCCTCGCCACGCCCGGAAGGAGAAACCCATGGGACAGCGTACGCCTCTGTATGACCTGCACCTCGCGCTCGGCGCGAAGATGGTCGATTTTGGCGGTTGGGACATGCCACTGCATTACGGCTCGCAGGTCGAGGAGCACCACGAAGTGCGCCGCGATTGCGGGGTGTTCGATGTTTCCCATATGACCGTGATCGATGTCACCGGCGTCCAGGCCAAAGCCTGGCTCCAGCATTTGCTGGCCAACGACGTCGAACGTCTGCACCGCACCGGCCGGGCGTTGTACAGCACCATGCTCAATGAGCGCGGCGGCATCGTCGACGACATGATCGTCTATCGCCTCGACGACGCGTACCGGCTGGTGTTCAACGCCTCGACCCGCGATCAGGATCTGGCCTGGATGAACGCCCAGCTCGGCGCCTACGACGTGCAACTGCACGAGCGCGCCGAACTGGCGATGCTCGCCATCCAGGGCCCGCAGGCCCGGCACAAGATTGCCGAACTGGTCACCCAGTCGCGCGCCACGCTGATCCAGCAACTCAAACCTTTCGAAGGCGCCATCGACGGCAACTGGTTCATCGCGCGTACCGGTTACACCGGCGAGGATGGCCTGGAAATCTGCCTGCCCGCGAATCAGGCGCCGGGTTTCTTCAACGACCTCGTCGGCGCCGGCATTTCGCCGATTGGCCTCGGTGCCCGTGACACCTTGCGGGTCGAGGCTGGGATGAACCTGTACGGTCAGGACATTCATCAGGACGTTTCACCGCTGGCCTCGAACATGGCCTGGAGCATCGCCTGGGAGCCGGCCTCGCGGCAGTTCATCGGCCGCGCGGCGCTGGAGGCGGAAAAAGCCGCCGGTGTGGCGCACAAACTGGTCGGTCTGGTACTGGAAGAACGCGGGGTTTTGCGTGCTCACCAGGTGGTTCGCATCGCCGATGTTGGCGAAGGGGAGATCACCAGTGGTAGTTTCTCTCCTACGCTGAGCAAATCGATTGCCCTGGCGCGTGTACCGATGGCAACCGCCGACCGCGCCGAAGTGGAAATCCGTGGCAAGTGGTATCCGGTGCGAGTGGTCAAACCGACCTTCGTACGCCATGGCAAAACCTTGATCTAACCTTTTCTGGCGGGTATGACCGCTGACCAATTTCCGAGGAACCGAAGATGAGCGATATCCCTGCCGAACTGCGTTTTGCCGAAAGTCATGAATGGGCGCGTCTGGAAGCTGACGGCACTGTCACCGTGGGCATCAGCGATCACGCGCAGGAAGCGCTGGGCGACGTGGTGTTCGTCGAGCTGACCGAAGTCGGCAAGGTGTTCGCCGCCGGTGATCAATCCGGCGTGGTCGAGTCGGTGAAAGCCGCCTCCGACATCTACGCCCCGGTCAGTGGCGAAGTCATCGCGATCAACGAAGAGCTGGGTGGCTCGCCTGAGCTGCTGAACTCCGACCCGTACGGCGCGTGGATCTTCAAGCTCAAGCCAAGCGACAAGGCCGAGCTGGACAAGCTGCTGGATGCGGCGGCTTACAAGGCTGCCATCGGCGAGTAACTTGCCGGTATGACCCAAAGCCCCGATTCGTCGGGGCTTTTTTATGGGCGACGAATATCCCTTTGTGGGAGTGAGCCTGCTCGCGAAAGCGCCATATCAGTCAATGCCAAGGTTTCTGAAACACCGCTTTCGCGAGCAGGCTCGCTCCCACAGGGGCGGCGTGATCTTGAAAATTCGCCTGCTATGCTGGTTTGACCGTGTCGATTGACGCCAAGCGCCAGCCAGGAGAGCCCGTCATGTCCCAGTCGCCGTCCCTGAGCCAGTTACGCGATCCCGAAGCCTTTCTGCGCCGCCACCTCGGCCCGGATGCCGCCGAGCAGCAGGCGATGCTCGACAGCCTCGGCCTGGGTAGTCGCGCCGAGCTGATCGAGCAGACCGTGCCGCCGGGCATTCGCTTCAATCGCGCACTGGATCTGCCGCCGGCTCTCGACGAACAGGCTGCACTGGCGAAGCTGCGCAGTTATGCCGAGCAGAATCAGCTGTTCACCAGCCTGATCGGCATGGGCTATCACGGCACCGTCACGCCGACCGTCATCTTGCGCAACGTGCTGGAAAATCCCGGTTGGTACACCGCGTACACCCCATACCAACCAGAAATCGCCCAAGGCCGACTCGAAGCGCTGCTGAATTTTCAGCAACTGACCATCGACCTCACCGGCCTGGAACTGGCCAACGCCTCGCTGCTCGATGAGGCTACCGCAGCGGCCGAAGCCATGGCTTTGGCCAAGCGCGTGGCGAAGTCGAAGAGCAATCTGTTTTTTGTGGATGAAAATTGCCATCCGCAAACTCTCTCCGTGGTACAGACCCGCGCCGAAGGTTTCGGCTTCGAGCTGATCGTCGACGCGGTGGATAACCTGGCGCAGCACGAGGTGTTCGGCGCGCTGCTGCAATACCCCGACACCCACGGCGAAATCCGCGATCTCAAACCCTTGATCAACCACCTGCACGCACAACAGGCCCTGGCCTGCGTCGCCACCGATTTGCTCAGCCTGCTGGTGCTGAAGCCGCCGGGTGAGTTGGGTGCCGATGTGGTGTTCGGTTCGTCCCAGCGTTTCGGTGTGCCGATGGGTTATGGCGGCCCGCATGCGGCGTTCTTCGCCAGCCGCGAGGAATACAAACGAGCGATTCCGGGGCGGATCATCGGTGTGTCGAAAGATGCTCGCGGCAACGTCGCGCTGCGCATGGCCCTGCAAACCCGCGAGCAACACATCCGCCGCGAGAAAGCCAATTCGAACATCTGCACCGCGCAGGTGCTGCTGGCCAATATCGCCAGTTGTTATGCGGTGTATCACGGCCCGGAGGGTTTGAAGCGTATCGCCCAGCGCGTGCATCGCCTGACCTGCCTCCTTGCGGCGGGACTCGAGCGCAACGGCATCAAACGGCTCAACAGGCAGTTCTTCGACACGCTGACGCTGGAGGTCGGCGGTGCGCAAACGGCGATCATCGAAAGTGCTCAGGCAGCGCAGATCAACCTGCGCATTCTTGGGCGCGGCCGCGTCGGTCTGAGTCTGGACGAGACCTGTGATGAACACACCGTGGCGAAGCTGTTCGATGTGCTGCTCGGCGCCGATCATGGCCTGAGCGTTGATGCGCTTGATGCGCAGGACATCGCCTCGGGAATTCCCGACGAACTCCAGCGCAGTACGCCGTACCTGCAACATCCGGTGTTCAACGCCCACCACAGCGAAACCGAGATGCTGCGTTACCTCAAACAGCTGGAAAACAAGGATCTGGCGCTCAACCAATCGATGATCCCGCTAGGCTCGTGCACGATGAAACTCAACGCCACCAGCGAGATGATCCCGATCACCTGGCCGCAGTTCGCCCATCTGCATCCGTTTGTGCCGAGGGAGCAGGCTGTCGGTTACACGCTGATGATCGAGGAGCTTGAGCGTTGGCTCTGCGCGATTACCGGTTTCGATGCGATCTGCATGCAGCCCAACTCCGGCGCCCAGGGCGAATACGCCGGGCTCTTGGCGATCCGTAAATATCACGAGAGCCGGGGGGAGGGCGCGCGGGAAATCTGCCTGATTCCGTCATCGGCCCACGGCACCAATCCTGCCTCGGCGCAGATGGCCGGGATGCGTGTGGTGATTGTCGAATGCGATGAGGCGGGCAACGTCGATCTGGAAGACTTGAAGCTGAAAGCCGCCGAGGCCGGGAACAAGTTGTCGTGCCTGATGGCGACCTATCCGTCGACCCACGGGGTTTACGAGGAAGGCATCAGCGAAATCTGCGCAGTGATCCACCAGCATGGCGGCCAGGTGTACATGGATGGCGCTAATCTCAATGCCCAGGTCGGCTTGGCCAGACCGGCGGACATTGGCGCCGACGTGTCGCACATGAACCTGCACAAGACCTTCTGCATTCCCCATGGCGGCGGCGGGCCGGGCATGGGCCCGATCGGCGTTCGTGCGCATCTGGCGCCGTTCGTCGCCAATCATCCGGTGGTGCCGATTGACGGGCCACTGGCGCAGAACGGCGCAGTCAGCGCAGCACCGTGGGGCAGTGCGAGCATTTTGCCGATCAGTTGGATGTACATCGCCATGATGGGACCGCAGTTGGCGGACGCCAGCGAGGTGGCGATTCTGGCGGCAAATTATCTGGCGCAGCATCTATCCGGGGCGTTCCCGGTGCTTTACGCCGGGCGCAACGGCCGGGTGGCGCATGAATGCATTCTTGATCTGCGCCCACTGAAGGCGCAGACCGGCATCAGCGAGGAAGACGTTGCCAAGCGGCTGATGGATTACGGTTTCCACGCGCCGACCATGTCCTTCCCGGTACCGGGTACGTTGATGGTCGAGCCGACCGAGAGCGAATCCAAGGCTGAGCTCGACCGCTTCATCGCGGCGATGCTGAGCATTCGCGCCGAGATCAACGAAGTGCAGAAGGGCAACTGGCCGGGCGAAGACAACCCGCTCAAACGCGCGCCGCATACCTTGGCCGATGTCACTGGAGTCTGGGAGCGACCCTACAGTGTCGAACAGGCCATCACCCCGGATGCGCACACACGCTTGCACAAATATTGGCCGGCGGTGAATCGGGTGGATAACGTCTACGGCGATCGCAATCTGTATTGCGCCTGTGTCCCGGTGGAGGATTACCGCTGATCTCTAAATCCACCACCGCCCCTGTGGGAGCGAGCCTGCTCGCGAAAGCAATCGTCCAGCCAGCATTTTCGGTGACTGGCTCACCGCTTTCGCGAGCAGGCTCGCTCCCACAAGGCATGGTGGTGAGGCGGTAATCCGGGCAAAAAAATGCCGCTCGATCGAGCGGCATTTTTGAGGGTGCGAGGCTTACTCGGAAGCCACGGCGTTCTTCGCCAGAATCGCGTTCGCCAGTTCCATGTCCGAAGCCTGCAGGCCAGGGTTGTCGGCGCGGACTTTCTGCATCGCTGCTTCCAGATACGGGCCACGGATGCCGCCGTCGCTGGCGACGAAGCTGCCGGCGTCGTCCTGGGCGGCGACGATCAGCTTGTGATCCTTGAAGGTCAGGTAGGTCGAACCGGTGGTGGCACCGGAGGAGATGACGTTACGCCAAAAGCTGTCCGCCATGGCCGAACCAACGGGAAGCGACAGCAGGGCCAAGGTGGCGACAGCGAGTTTGAGACGCATGATGAGGTGACTCCTGGGATTGACTACGGCGTTGGATAGCCGATCCCCGATCCAGTTCCGTGCTGAATTATTTCAACTCACTTTGCGGTGTCACCCGCAGCACTTCCTCCACCGTGGTCAGCCCCGCCGCGACTTTCTGCGCGCCGGACAGGCGCAGGCTGCGCATGCCTTCCTTGAATGCCTGACGCCTGATCGCGGTAAGGTCGGTGTCCGGGGTGATCAGCGCTTTGAGGCTGTCGCTCAGTTGCATGATTTCGTACACGCCGGCGCGGCCGCGATAGCCGGTGTCGCGGCATTCCAGGCAACCGATCGCCCGTTGCGCATTGCTCGGCAGCGGCGCCTGCCAGGGCCGGGTCAGGGTTTGCCAGTCTTCATCTTCGAGCGTCAGCGGCGCCTTGCAGTGCGGGCACAAGGTGCGCACCAGGCGCTGAGCCATGACGCCGAGCACGGTGGCTTTGATCAGGTAATGCGGCACGCCCAGTTCGAGCAAACGGCTGATGGCGCTTGGCGCGTCGTTGGTGTGCAGGGTGGACAGGACCAAGTGCCCGGTGAGCGCGGCCTGAATCGCCATTTCGGCCGTTTCCAGATCGCGGATCTCGCCGATCATGATGATGTCCGGGTCCTGTCGCATCAGCGCGCGCACTCCGGCGGCGAAGGTCAGCTCAATGTTGTGCTGCACCTGCATCTGGTTGAAGGCCGGCTCGACCATTTCGATCGGGTCTTCGATGGTGCAGAGGTTGACCTCCGGCGTCGCCAGTTTTTTCAGCGTGGTGTACAGGGTGGTGGTCTTGCCCGAGCCGGTCGGCCCTGTGACCAGAATGATGCCGTTGGGCTGGCGGGTCATGTCCTGCCAGCGCCGCAGGTCGTCGGCGCTGAAACCCAACTGGTCGAAATTCTTCAGCAGCACTTCCGGGTCGAAAATCCGCATGACCATTTTTTCGCCGAACGCTGTCGGCAAAGTCGACAGCCGCAACTCCACTTCGCCGCCGTCCGGGGTCTTGGTCTTGACCCGGCCATCCTGGGGTTTGCGCTTTTCCGCGACGTTCATGCGGCCAAGGCTTTTCAGGCGGCTGACGATCGCCATGGTCACTTGCGGCGGAAATTGATAGACGTTGTGCAGCACGCCGTCGATGCGAAAGCGCACGGTGCCGTGCTCGCGGCGCGGTTCGATGTGGATATCGCTGGCGCGCTGCTGGAAAGCGTACTGGAACAGCCAGTCGACGATGTTGACGATGTGCGCGTCGTTGGCGTCCGGCTCCTGATCGCTGGCGCCGAGGTTGAGCAGTTGTTCGAAGTTGCCAAGGTTGCCGCCCTGGGCGTCGGCATTGCTGGCACCGCTGACCGATTTGGCCAGCCGGAAAAACTCGACGCTGAAGCGCTGGATGTCGACCGGGTTGGCCACGACCCGTTTGATCGGCAGCTTCAATACGTGGGTCAGGTCGGCTTCCCAACCGCTGACGTAGGGCTGAGCGCTGGCCACGGTAACCGAGTCGCGGTCCACGGCGACGGCGAGAATCTTGTGGCGCTGGGCGAAGGCGTAGGACATCAGCGGCGTGATCGCCGCGACATTGATTTTCAGCGGATCAATGCGCAAATACGGCTGACCGGCCTGTTGCGCCAGCCACAGGGTCAGGCTTTCCAGATCCAGATGTTTGCCCGGACGGCTGAGGTCGTCGAGTTGCTGGCTGGCGATGAATTCCAGCGGATGCATCTGCCCGTGAGCAGCATGGCGACGGCGGGCATTGAGCGCCTGTTCCGCCGCGTCCTGGCAGATGAAGCCTTGGGCGACCAGTTCCCGTAATACATCGTTGAGGTCCAGCCAGCGGTCCTGAGTGACAAATTGAACGGACATGCGGCTTTCCTTTTTAAGCGTCATGCGCAAAAGGATAGTCGTGGCCCCGCTGACCGTTGGGCCACTACCCGACGAAGCCGTTGCCGGATTTGTCAGCCGGCAGCCTGGGCGGGCGCTTGCCACGCGGCGTCGGCGTTGTGCAGGTCCACCGCGCAGACGCTGATCAGGTTGCGCAGTTTCTCGGCGATCACTTGCGCGCGATGCCAGCTCAGGCCACTCATGAGCAGATCGATCAACAGCAGATCGTCCTGGCGCTGGACCTTGACCTGCTCCGGCGTCAGAAACTGCAAGGCGAACAGATTCAGCACCCGCACCAGCAGATCCGGCTCGGCCTCGGCGAGGATCTGGTATTGCGCCAGGCAGTGGGCGTTGTTGACGTTCCAGACATCGGCGCGGGTGGCGGGGCTGTTCACGGCTTCGAGGTGCGGCATGGCGAGTCTCCAGAATCATTGGAGAAATTTTTACATTCGGTGCGGGGTATTTCTTGGCTATGATCGGCGTCTGAACGGATTTATCGAAAGAGTTGATTCGTGAAAGCTGATCTTTGAGGATTTTTTATGCAAAGCGAGCTGGACGCCTACGACCGCAAGATCCTCGCCTTGCTGCAGGAAGACGCTTCGCTGTCGAGCGCGCAGATCGCCGAGCAGGTGGGCCTGTCGCAATCGCCGTGCTGGCGGCGGATTCAGCGGATGAAGGAGGAGGGCATCATTCGTGGCCAGGTGACCTTGCTGGATCGCAAGAAGATAGGCCTGAACACGCAGATCTTCGCCGAAATCAAACTCAACGCCCACGGCCGCTCGAACTTCACCGAGTTCACCGAGGCGATTCGCGGCTTTCCGGAAGTGCTGGAGTGTTATGTGCTGATGGGCGCGGTGGATTTCATGCTGCGCATTGTCGCGGCGGATATCGAGGCGTACGAGCGGTTCTTTTTCGAGAAGCTGTCGCTGGTGCCGGGGATACAGGAAGTGAATTCGATCGTGGCGCTGTCGGAGATCAAGTCCACCACCAGCCTGCCGGTCTAGTGCGGATGGCCTTCGTGGCGAGGGGATTTATCCCCGCTGGGCTGCGCAGCAGTCCCCGCTTGATCGTTCCCACGCTCCGCGTGGGAATGCAGCCCGGGACGCTCTGCGTCCCAAAGCGGACGCAGAGCGTCCATTGAGGCGTGCCCACGCAGAGCGTGGGAACGATCGGGTGGGGAGGTGTTTAGCTGCGCAGGAGGATTTTCCAGGCGCGATTCTGGTACACCGCAATCGCCTGATGCTTGCGCGCATCGAGCAGTTCGTCGGTGATGGTCGGCTCGTTGGCCAGTTGCGCCAGTTTGTTCAGCTCACCGTACAGGCGATCCATTTCCGGGATGTCCAGCACGTTGCGCGCGTGGTGCAACCAGACCTGAATGCGTTCGATACGCGGCAGTTGTTCAGCAAGATCTTCCGGCTGCTGCTGATAGCGTTGCAGCTGCAGAGCAGTGGCTTCTTCGCCCAGCAGACGCGGCAACCAGCTGTGCAGTTGCGCGTCACCCTGACGATTGCCGCGAGTATTGCGGTCGGCGGTCCAGGTGCGGGCCAACAGCCAGCGTGAAGCGTTCAGCGAGAACTGGCCCCAGCGCGGGTCTTCCAGCTCTTCGAGGAACTGCTCAGGCGCGGCTTTGCGCACGTCTTCGTCTTCGATGCCGACCTGTACCAGTGGGCGCCAGTCTTCGAGCAAGGCATCGAGGGCCACGCGCAGATCGTGGGTCGACTGACGCGGCGCAGCCTGGCCGAGGCTGCTGAGCAGGGCGCGCATTTCCGCGAGGTTCTCGACCCAGTCCTGCAACAGGCGCCAGTGGCCGTTGAAGCGATATTGTTCAGCCAGACGCTGGCTGCTGCCGAGCAAATGCCAGCTCAACGCGGCGAAGGCGTCGTCGAGACGGGTTTCGCTGGTCAGCTGCGGCGCTGGCAGGCTCAGCGAGTAGCTGTTGGCGTCGTGCAGGCGATAACCGCGCTCGGCCTTGCTGATATCGCATGGCATCAGCGCCAGGGTTTCGGCCAGTTCGGCAGCCAGTTCCAGCAACGCGGCAGGCTCGCCTTCGCGCAGCTCCAGTTCCAGCTCGCAGATTTCTTCCTTCTGCTTGCCGACCACTACGTGACCGAGATCCAACGCGGCTTCGATGACCACTTTGGTCTTGCCACGGCCCCAGGCGATTTCGGCGCGCTCGCGGACGAAATCGGTGGTGAAGATCGGCTTGAGGGTTTTCTTGTCCAGCTCGGCCAGCGCCTCGGGCCAGCATTCGCCGTCGAGTTTCTTCACATCGAGCTTGGCTTTCGGCAGTTTCCAGTCGTACTCGTTACGCTCGGACAGGCCGGCGACGCTCTGGCCACGGGTCTTGAGGGTCTGAATCACTTCGTCACCGTCCTTGCGCAGGCGCAGTGCGACTTTGGCTTGGGCGAGGTCGCGCTCGGGGGTGTCGAAGTACTGGTTCATCAACTCACGGCGTTCCCAGCCACTTTTGTTGCGTTTCTTCAGCAGCGGGTGCTCGCGCAGGGCAGCGAGGGTTTCGCGGCTGACGCGGAGTTTGATTTCAGTTTCTTTTTGCATGGCCGGAACATCCAGAATCGGGAGCGCAGCCGGGGGAATGTGTGGCTGCCAAGGCCGTGCAGTGTACAGGAGTCAAACTTCCTACGCCCTGCAGCGGTTTATTCCGCGCGCCGGATGGTTCTATAGTGGGCCTCAATCCGGGACCTGGAGTCAGTGATGCCATTGCCGTCCATGCAAGACCAGTTCGCCGCGCTGATTGCCGCGCCATCGGTCAGCTGTACTCAACCGAACCTGGACCAGTCCAACCGCGCCGTCATCGATCTGCTGGCGGGCTGGCTCGGTGACCTGGGTTTCAGCTGCGATATCCAGCAGGTCAGCCCCGGCAAATTCAATCTGCTCGCCAGTTTCGGCAGCGGCCCCGGCGGCCTGGTGCTGGCCGGGCACAGCGACACCGTGCCGTACGACGACGCGTTGTGGCAGACCGACCCGCTGAAGCTCACTGAAGTCGATGGCCGCTGGGTCGGGCTGGGCAGCTGCGACATGAAGGGCTTTTTTGCGCTGATCATCGAAGCCGTGCGGCCGCTGCTCGATCAGCCGTTCAAGCAACCGCTGCTGATCCTCGCCACCTGCGACGAAGAAAGCTCGATGTCCGGCGCCCGCGCGCTGGCCGAGGCCGGGCAACCGCTGGGCCGCGCGGCGGTGATCGGCGAGCCGACCGGGCTCAAGCCGATTCGCATGCACAAAGGCATCATGATGGAGCGCATCGACATCCTCGGGCAGAGCGGCCACTCGTCTGATCCGCGCCTGGGCCACAGCGCCCTTGAAGCGATGCACGATGCCATCGGCGAACTGCGCGGCCTGCGCCTGTTGTGGCAGCGCGAATTCAGCAATCCACAATTCAGCGTGCCGCAACCGACGATGAACTTCGGCTGCATCCATGGTGGCGACAACCCCAATCGCATCTGCGGCCAATGCTCGCTGGAGTTTGACCTGCGGCCGCTGCCGGGCATGGACCCGAACCTGCTGCGCGCGGAAATCCTGCGCAAGCTCAACCCGGTGGCCGAGCGGCATAAGGTGAAAATCGATTACAAACCGCTGTTCCCGGAAGTGCCGCCGTTCGAACAGTCAGAGGATGCCGAACTGGTGCGCATCGCCGAAAAGCTCACCGGCCATCGCGCCGAAGCAGTAGCGTTCGGCACCGAAGCGCCTTATCTTCAGCGCCTCGGCTGCGAAACCATCGTCCTCGGCCCCGGCGACATTGCCTGCGCGCATCAACCCGGCGAGTACCTTGAAATGTCACGTTTGCAGCCTACCGTGCATCTGATTCGGCAGTTGATTGAACATTATTGCCTGACGACAGACGAACGATGACGGCCCTGTGTGGGAGCGAGCCTGCTCGCGAAAGCGTTCCGTCAGTCGCCATTGATGAACCTGATCCACCGTTTTCGCGAGCAGGCTCGCTCCCACAGGGTTAAATGTCTTGCATCAACCCGGTAAATTGTCTGCACCACAACCCGTATTCATGAGGAGAGCGCGCGTGTCGCCAAGCCTGTTCCGACGATAACCATCAGCCCGCTGTGCGTTTTTCGTTTCGCCCCTTTTTTCGGCTGCTCTTTATTACAGGCCCAGGTTCATGCCCGAATACGTTAATTGGCTTCGCCACGCGTCCCCTTACATCAATGCCCACCGCGATTGCACCTTCGTCGTCATGCTGCCTGGCGACGGCGTCGAGCATCCGAATTTCGGCAATATCGTCCACGACCTGGTCTTGCTGCACAGTCTGGGCGTGCGTCTGGTGCTGGTGCACGGCTCGCGCCCGCAGATCGAAACCCGCCTCGCCGCCCGTGGCCTGACCCCGCATTACCATCACGGCATGCGCATCACCGATGCCGCGACCCTGGAATGTGTGATCGACGCGGTCGGCCAGTTGCGCATCGCCATCGAAGCGCGGCTGTCGATGGACATGGCCTCGTCGCCGATGCAGGGCTCGCGTCTGCGCGTGGCCAGCGGCAACCTCGTCACCGCGCGGCCGATCGGTGTGCTGGAAGGTGTCGACTATCACCACACCGGTGAAGTGCGTCGGGTTGACCGCAAGGGCATCAATCGCCTGCTCGATGAACGCTCGATCGTATTGCTGTCGCCGCTGGGCTATTCGCCGACCGGCGAAATCTTCAACCTTGCCTGCGAAGACGTCGCCACGCGCGCCGCGATTGATCTGGGCGCGGACAAGTTGCTGTTGTTCGGCGCCGAGCTCGGCCTGATCGACGAAAACGGCAAACTGGTGCGCGAACTGCGCCCGCAACAAGTGCCGGCACATTTGCAACGCCTCGGCATGAGCAACTATCAAGCGGAATTGCTCGATGCCGCCGCCGAAGCCTGCCGTGGCGGCGTGGCGCGCAGTCATATCGTCAGTTACGCCGAAGACGGCGCACTGCTGACCGAGCTGTTCACCCGTGACGGTGGCGGTACGCTGGTGGCGCAGGAGCAATTCGAACTGGTGCGCGAGGCGGCGATTGAAGACGTCGGCGGTTTGCTCGACCTGATCAGTCCGCTGGAAGAGCAGGGCATTCTGGTGCGCCGCTCGCGGGAAGTGCTGGAGCGCGAGATCGAGCAGTTCAGCGTGGTTGAGCGCGAAGGCATGATCATCGCCTGCGCGGCGCTGTATCAGATTGCCGATTCCGATGCTGGTGAGCTGGCGTGCCTGGCGGTGAACCCGGAATACCGCCATGGCGGTCGCGGCGATGAATTGCTCGAGCGCATCGAAACCCGCGCGCGGGCGCAGGGTTTGAAAACCCTGTTCGTACTCACCACGCGCACCGCGCACTGGTTCCGCGAGCGCGGATTCGAGCCGAGCAGCGTGGAACGCCTGCCAGCGGCACGGGCGTCGCTGTACAACTATCAGCGTAATTCGAAGATCTTCGAAAAGACCCTCTGAACAACAGCGAGGTCTCCTGTGGCGAGAGGATTCATCCCCGCTGGACTGCGCAGCAGTCCCCTTGCGTTTCCAAGTGAAAACATAGGTGGTCGCTACGCGACCCAGCGGGGATAAATCCCCTCACCACAGGGTTCTGCATTCAGTCAGTGATGAATTTGGCGCTGACGTACGGCGAATAATCAGGCAGCACCGTCTCGACCTTGCCTTGTTCCTTCAGGAATTTCGCCGTTTCGGCAATGGCCTTCGCGGTGCCGCCGTCCAGCAGCGCCGTGGTTTGCTGCGCCTTGGCATCCGGGAACGCCGAACCGGCCAGCAGTTCCGGTACATCTGCTGCGTTGGCACCGGTCAATTTGGCGATTTTCTGCACAGGCACCGAGTCGGCCGTCCAGCTGTCTTTGTGTGCGGCGTAATCAGCGAACGACTCCAGGGTGACCTTGGCAAACTTGGCCACGACCTCGGGATGCTTCTCGGCAAAGTCCTTGCGCGCCACCCACACCTCGAAGGTCGGCGCACCCCACTGGCCGACCTGGGCGGCGTCGGTCAGGGTCTTGCCGGTCTTGCGGATCTCGCCCAGCGCTGGCGACCAGACAAACGCCCCGTCAATGTCGCCACGCTTCCACGCGGCGGCGATTTCCGCCGGTTGCAGGTTGACCACTTTGACTTGCGAAGTATTCAGACCCCAGTGCTTCAGCGCCCCAAGCAGACTGTAGTGCGAGGTCGACACGAACGGTGTGGCGATGGTTTTACCGATCAGGTCCTGCGGTTTGTCGATGCCGCTGCCGTTGCGCACCACCAAGGCTTCGGCGGCATTGATCTGCGCCGAAACGATAAACGCCACGATCGGCAGATTGCGTGAAGCAGCTGCTGCCAGTGGGCTTGAGCCAAGGTTGCCGATCTGCACGTCGCCAGAAGCAATGGCAGTGACGACTTCCGGGCCGCTGTTGAAACGACGCCAGTCGATCTTCTCGCCGATGGTTTTTTCATAGACACCATCGGCCTGCGGCACTTTGCTCGGATCGATCCCGGTCTGGTAGCCGACCGTCAGACCGGCGGCATGTGCGGAAAAAGAAAACAGTGCCGACACACAAACTGTAACAAATTGACTTGATAGTGCGCGTTTCGCCATGATGCGTCGCCTTTTCGATGGGATTTGCCGTGTTGGGAGCACGGCAAAGCTAATCGATCTAAAAAAAGGTCAACAAATACCATTTAGGAATGAGCTTAGGCGCCGATACGCTGTTTCCCGGCGCAAAGGGCCATTAATGGGCCATATGTCCGAATGGTATGAAAAAGGATGAATAAATTCTTTTTGGGATTATCAGGAAGTCTTTACGCTGCAGGGACCCAATCACTGGCGATTAGACGATGGTCGTAGACACACAAGGTTACGATTGACTTGGCAGTCACGGTCTGGCGCTAATCGCGCATCTTAGGATTCAGGGCAAATCGACCCCGAACCAGGAACACAAGAATTAGAACGAGAGGAGCGATACATGAACAAGTCCACCTTGGCCCTGGCTGTGGCCGTTGGGGTTATGGCGCAGCAGGCAGGCGCCGCCGGTTTCATCGAAGACAGCAAGGCTACTCTGGGTCTGCGCAACTTCTATATCAACACTGACAACCGTAACGGCACTGCCGAACCAAGTCGCAACGAAGAGTGGGGCCAAGGCTTCGATCTGCGTTTCATTTCCGGTTACACCCAAGGTACTGTCGGCTTCGGTATCGATGCCATCGGCCTACTGGGCGTACGTCTGGATTCGGGTGGCGGCACCAACGGTAACGTTGCCTCCGGCGGCGGCCCAGGTACTGCTTACGGCGGCACTGTTTTCCCAAGCGAATCCAACGGTGAGGCGGTTGATAACTTCTCCAGCCTGGGTCTGACGGCCAAGGCCAAGATCTCCCAGACCGAACTGAAGCTGGGTACTCTGCAGCCGAAGAACCCGGTCATCGTCACTAACGATGGTCGTCTGCTGCCGCAAACCTGGCAGGGTGGCCAGATCACTTCCGGCGAGATCAAGGACCTGACTCTGGTCGGTGGCCAGATCGAGCACGTGAAAGGTCGTAACTCCAGCAACAATGAACAGCTGTCTATCGGTGGTGCAAGCGCGCGCACCATTAACAGCAACAAGTTCATCTACGCCGGTGGTGACTACAAAATCACCAAAGACCTGACTGCCCAGTACTACTACGGCAACCTGGAAGATTTCTACAAGCAACACTTCCTGGGTCTGGTTCACAACTGGGCAATCGGCCCGGGCGTTTTGAAGTCTGACTTGCGTTACTTCAACAGTTCCGACGACGGCGCCAACGGCAACACACCTGCTTACTTCAGCAACGGTAGCTACTCTGGTTTCGCCAACGGTCGCGGCAAAGTCGACAACAACCTCTACAGTGGTTTGTTCCTCTACACCGTTGCCGGTCACACCTTTGGTGGCGGCTATCAGGTGAGCAACGGCAGCAGCGACTTCCCTTGGCTGAACCAGGGCGACGGTTCGTCGAACTACACCATCACCGACATGCAGATCCAGAAGTTCGCCCGTGCCGGCGAGCGCACCTGGCAAGCACGCTACTCCTATGACTTCGCCAAGGTTGGCTTGCCAGGCCTGACCGCCGGTATGGTTTACCTGCGTGGCGACAACGTCGATACGTACAACGCCGGTCGCGTCCAGACTTCGAATGGCGCTTCCGAGTGGGAACGCGATCTGACCGTAGCGTACGTTGTTCCAGAAGGCCCGTTGAAAAACGTCGGCTTCATGTGGAAAAACGCTTCGTGGCGCACCGACATCGCTGGTCAACGCGACCAGGACGAAAACCGCCTGATCCTCAGCTACTCGATCCCGCTGTTGTAATAGCGCTCGAGCAACTGAAGAAAAAAAGCCCCGTCCGGCATCGCGCCGGACGGGGCTTTTACGTTTCGAGTCAGGCTCACCCCCGTAAGCCCTTCTCGATTTCCCTCTTTGCTGCAACTCAAGGCCTTCTCGAACCTTGCAACCGATGTTCGTCGCGATGCAGGCCGGTGTCCAATGAACAGATCTTTAATATTCCCGAATCATCTAGATATCTATTTATTTATTCTTTTTCACGCTGATTGATCCCGAGCTACAGTTGTTGTCTCCCATCCCTCATCAGGAGCAGCACCATGAGCCTCAGACTCGGCGACATCGCCCCCGATTTCGAACAAGACTCCAGCGCCGGCAAGATTCGTTTCCACGAATGGCTGGGCGATAGCTGGGGCGTGCTGTTTTCCCATCCGGCGGATTTCACTCCGGTGTGCACCACCGAGCTGGGTTTCACCGCCAAGCTCAAGGATGAATTCAGCCAGCGTGGCGTCAAAGCCATCGCGCTGTCGGTCGACCCGGTGGACTCGCACCACAAGTGGATCGAGGACATCAACGAAACCCAGAACACTATCGTCAATTTCCCGATCCTGGCCGATGCCGATCGCAAGGTGTCCGATCTCTATGACCTGATCCACCCGAACGCCAACGACACCCTGACCGTGCGTTCATTGTTCGTCATCGATCCGAACAAGAAGATCCGCCTGACCATCACCTACCCGGCGAGCACCGGGCGCAATTTCCACGAGATCCTGCGGGTGATCGACTCGCTGCAGCTCACCGACAATTACAAGGTGGCCACCCCGGCCAACTGGCAGGACGGTGAAGAGGTGGTGATCGTGCCGTCGCTCAAGGATGAGGACGAGATCAAGCAGCGCTTCCCGAAAGGCTATCGCGCGGTGAAGCCGTACCTGCGCCTGACGCCGCAGCCGAACAAATAAGTCAGTGAGATTTTGATCGTTCCCACGCTCTGCGTGGGAATGCCGCCCGTGACGCTCCGCGTCACAGTGGACGCGGAGCGTCCATGGATTCATTCCCACGCAGAGCGTGGAAACGATCTTCGTGTGACTACGCAGGGAAATTTCGGCCGTTTCGACGGCCTTTTTTTTCGCCTGTATTCTGCGCAGAGGTATATCTCTTAAATGCATAACCAAATGAATAAATATGATTTATGGATATATAAATCAGCTGGTAAGGTCACTGCCATTGAAGCGAGATCGCAGCCTGCGAATCGCCCGTAACGCTTAAAGGAATCTGCAATGCTGGTCGTCTCACTCGGTGGCAGCCCCAGCCTGCGCTCCCGTTCCGGGGTGCTGCTGGAGCGTTCGCAACGCTGGTTGCAACAGCAAGGGGTGGAAGTGGTGAGTTATCAGGTGCGGGACTTCCCGGCCGAGGATCTGCTCCACGCGCGCTTCGACAGCCCGAAGGTCCTCGACCTGTTGCAACAGATCGCAAACGCCGATGGCCTGCTGATCGCCACGCCGGTGTACAAGGCCTCGTTTTCCGGTGCGCTGAAGACCCTGCTGGATCTGCTCCCCGAGCGTGCCTTGAATCACAAGGTAGTCTTGCCGATGGCTACCGGCGGCAGCATCGCCCACATGCTGGTGGTCGATTACGCTCTCAAGCCTGTGCTGTCGGCACTCAAGGCCCAGGAAATGCTTCAGGGCATTTTCGCCGAGGACAGCCAGATCGCTTATGGCGAAGGCAGTGCCGCAGCGCAACTGGCGCCGGCCCTGGAGCAACGCTTGCACGAGGCCCTGGACCAGTTCATCGGCGCCATGGCGCGCCGGCCGAAACCGCTGGAGCCAGGCCTGCTGAACGAACGTTTGTTGAGTGCTCGCTGGAGCATTTAAGCCTCATCGAAATTTGAAGTACTGGCCTTACTCGCCCGCCAACGGGCAAGCAGGTGCAGCCAAAACCCAACAGCAAAAAGGAGAGCGCTATGCGCACTGTATTTTTGCGTCGTGGTCTGGTCGCTCTGTTTGCTGCGGCTGTCACCTTCGGCGCCATCACCCAAGCTCAAGCCGAGACATTGCGGATCGGTTATCAGAAGTACGGCACGCTGGTGCTGCTCAAAGCCAAAGGCACGCTGGAAAAACGCCTCGCGGCGCAAGGCGTCGACGTGCAATGGACCGAGTTTCCCGGCGGCCCGCAACTGCTCGAAGGCCTCAACGTCGGCTCGATCGATTTCGGCGTGACCGGCGAAACCCCGCCGGTTTTCGCCCAGGCCGCTGGCGCCGATCTGCTCTACGTCGCCTATGAACCGCCAGCGCCGAACAGCGAAGCGATCCTCGTGCCGAAAGACTCGCCGATCAAATCGGTGGCCGATCTCAAGGGCAAGAAAGTCGCCCTGAACAAAGGCTCCAACGTGCACTACCTGCTGGTGCGTGCACTGGAAGACGCCGGCCTCAAGTACAGCGATATTCAGACCGTGTTCCTGCCGCCGGCCGATGCCCGCGCTGCGTTCGAACGTGGCAGTGTCGACGCCTGGGTCATCTGGGATCCGTATCAGGCCGCTGCCGAGAAACAACTGCAAGCGCACACCCTGCGTGACGGCAAAGGCATCGTCGACAACCACCAGTTCTATCTCGCGACCAAACCTTACGCGCAGAAAAATCCCGAGGTGATCAAGACCCTCGTCGAAGAAGTGCGCGCGGTGGGTGAATGGTCGCAAGCCAATCCCGAAGACGTGACGCAACAGGTCGCGCCACTGCTTGGCCTGCCGGCGGACATCACCCTGACCTCGGTGAAACGCCAGGGCTACGGTGCGCTGTTCCTGACCCCGGAAGTGGTCGCTGCGCAACAGAAAATCGCCGACACGTTCTTCCAGCTCAAGCTGATTCCCAAGCCGTTGAGCATCAAGGATGTGATCTGGACCCCGCCGGCCGCTGTGGCCCAAAGCTCCCCAGCCCAGTAATTCGAATCCATAAGGAGACCACTCCATGAGCCTCAACATCTTCTGGTTCCTGCCAACCCACGGCGACGGCCATTACCTTGGCACCGCCGAAGGCGCCCGCGCGGTTGATCACGGTTATCTGCAACAGGTCGCGCAAGCGGCGGATCGTCTGGGTTTTGGCGGGGTGCTGATTCCCACCGGGCGTTCCTGCGAAGACTCATGGCTGGTCGCGGCCTCGCTGATTCCGGTGACCCAGCGTTTGAAATTCCTCGTCGCCCTGCGCCCCGGGATCATTTCCCCGACGGTCGCGGCGCGCCAGGCAGCAACGCTGGATCGTTTGTCCGGCGGGCGTGCGCTGTTCAATCTGGTCACCGGTGGCGATCCGGAAGAACTGGCCGGCGACGGTCTGTTCCTCAACCATGAGGAACGCTATCAAGCCTCGGTGGAATTCACCCGTATCTGGCGCCGTGTGCTGGAAGGCGAAACCGTCGATTACGACGGCGAGCACATTAGCGTGAAGGGCGCGAAGCTGCTGTATCCGCCGATCCAGCAACCGCGTCCGCCGCTGTATTTCGGTGGCTCTTCGGAAGCGGCGCAGGATCTGGCGGCCGAGCAGGTCGAGATGGTCCTGACCTGGGGCGAGCCGCCGGCCGCGGTGGCCGAGAAGATCGCACAAGTCCGGGCCAAAGCCGCCAAGCTCGGCCGCACCGTGCGCTTCGGTATTCGTCTGCATGTGATCGTCCGTGAAACCAACGCCGAAGCCTGGCAGGCAGCGGACCGGCTGATCTCGCATCTGGACGACGACACCATCCAACGTGCGCAGGCTTCGCTGGCGCGCTTCGATTCGGTCGGCCAGCAACGCATGGCCGCGCTGCACGGCGGCAGCCGCGACAACCTCGAAGTCAGCCCCAACCTCTGGGCCGGCGTCGGTCTGGTACGTGGCGGTGCCGGTACTGCGCTGGTCGGCGATGGCCCGACCGTGGCAGCGCGGGTCAAGGAATATGCCGATCTTGGTATCGACACCTTCATCTTCTCCGGTTATCCACACCTCGAAGAATCGTATCGCGTGGCCGAGCTGCTGTTCCCGCACCTCGACGTCGAACGCCCGGAACTGCCGAAGAGCGCCGGTTATGTCAGCCCGTTCGGCGAGATGGTCGCCAACGACATCCTGCCCAAAGCCGCGTCGCAGAGGTGAGGCGCAGCCATGAACAAATTTATCCACAGCCTCGCGCCCTGGGCGTTGCCGGTGTTGCTGCTGGCGGTGTGGCAGTTGTCGGTGTCGGCGGGCTGGTTGTCGACACGGATTCTGCCGGCCCCGGTGGCGGTGATCGAAGCCGGTGTCAGTCTGGTACGCAGCGGCGAGATCTGGACGCACCTGGCGATCAGCGGCTGGCGCGCGGCACTCGGTTTTACCATCGGCGGCAGCATTGGTCTGGTGCTGGGTTTCATCACCGGCCTGTCGAAGTGGGGCGAGCGCCTGCTCGACAGCTCGGTGCAGATGATCCGCAACGTGCCGCATCTGGCGCTGATTCCGCTGGTGATCCTGTGGTTCGGCATTGACGAGTCAGCGAAGATTTTCCTCGTGGCGCTGGGCACCTTGTTCCCGATTTACCTGAACACTTATCACGGCATCCGCAACGTCGACCCGGCGCTGGTGGAGATGGCGCGCAGTTATGGTCTGAGCGGTTTCAGCCTGTTCTGGCAGGTGATTCTGCCGGGTGCGTTGCCGTCGATTCTGGTCGGCGTGCGCTTCGCCCTGGGCTTCATGTGGCTGACGCTGATCGTCGCTGAAACCATCTCGGCCAGCTCCGGCATCGGCTATCTGGCGATGAACGCTCGAGAGTTCTTGCAGACCGATGTGGTGGTGCTGGCGATCCTGCTTTACGCGGTGCTCGGCAAACTCGCCGACCTCGCCGCCCGTGGACTTGAACGTGTGTGGCTGCGCTGGCACCCGGCCTATCAGGTTGCCAAGGGAGGTGCGGCATGACCGCTCAACAACCTCCACGCCTGTTGCGCGGGATTCCACTGGCGGTGCGCAACCTGCAGAAAACCTTCGGCGCGCGCCAGGTGCTGCGCGACATCGATCTGCACATTCCGGCGGGGCAGTTTGTCGCCGTGGTCGGGCGCAGCGGTTGTGGCAAGAGCACGTTCTTGCGCTTGCTCGCCGGCCTCGATCAACCGACTGGCGGCGAGCTGCTGGCCGGCTCCGCGCCGCTCAGCCAGGCGCGCGACGATACGCGGCTGATGTTCCAGGAAGCGCGGCTGCTGCCGTGGAAAAAGATCATCGACAACGTCGGTCTCGGCCTCAAGGGCAACTGGCGCCAGCAAGCGCTGGATGCACTGGAAGCCGTGGGTCTGGCTGATCGCGCCAATGAGTGGCCGGCGGCGTTGTCCGGTGGCCAAAAGCAGCGTGTCGCGCTGGCCCGGGCGCTGATCCATCAGCCGCGTCTGTTGCTGCTCGACGAACCACTCGGCGCACTGGATGCCCTGACCCGCATCGAGATGCAGCAACTGATCGAACGGCTGTGGCAGCAACACGGTTTTACCGTGCTGCTGGTGACCCATGACGTCAGTGAAGCGGTGGCGATTGCCGATCGGGTGATCCTGATCGAGGACGGCGAAGTCGGCCTCGACCTGCACGTCGAACTGCCGCGCCCCAGGGTGCGTGGCTCGCATCGCCTCGCCGCACTGGAAACCGAAGTGCTCAACCGTGTTCTGTCCCTGCCCGGCGAACCGCCGGCGCCGGAACCCGTTTCACCCCTGCCTACGCAATTGCGTTGGGCGCAATGAAGCAGCTGCAAGCTTCAAGCTACAAGCCGCAAGAACAAGCCTGGTGCTTTTACTTGCAGCTTATAGCTTGCCGCTTGCAGCTCATTTCGATCCTAGGAGAAATGCCATGACTATCAAAGCCATCAACGTGCGCAACCAGTTCAAAGGCTCGATCAAGGAAATCGTCCTCGGCGACGTGCTGTCGGAAATCGACGTGCAGACCGCTTCGGGCATCGTCACTTCGGTGATCACTACCCGCTCTGTGAAAGAGCTGGAGCTGGTGGTCGGCAGCGAAGTGATCGCCTTTGTGAAATCCACCGAGGTATCGATCGCCAAGTTGTAAGCCGGTGAACAAAAAACAACCCCGGAGGGTGTGAGCCCTGCGGGGTTTTTTGTGCCTATCGATCGTTCCCATGCTCCGCGTGGGAATGCCTCTAGGGACGCTCCGCGTCCAGTGACGCGGAGCGTCACGGGCTGCATTCCTTTGCTGCGCGTGGGAACGATCATGTCTCAGCGCTTGGGTAGATACGGCGGCAGATACAACCCGATATAGGCATCAAACACGCGCATCCCTTCCTCGGCCATGCGCGGGGTGATCTGCCCGTGCTGCTGCACCGAACGAGCATAGACCCGGTCGCCCAGTTCCATCGCCAGGGCAAACACATCGACATCGTCCGGCAGCCTCGGCAACTCGAAATGCTGGTCGAACAGCTTGTGCATCAGGTCGCCCAGTTCCAGATCGTGCTGGCGGTCGGCCTGGGTCACTTCGGTCAGGCCGTGTTGCGCCAGGATCAATTGCCGTGCGGCGGCGTCTTCGTCGTAGATCTCCAGCATGCGTTGTTCGACCAGTCGCGACAGATCTCGCCAGTCGCGTAACGCGTCGTGATCGATCGGCGCTTGCAGGCAGGCGCGGAAGGCTGCGTGGACATCAGCGGTCAGGGCTTCAAGCAGCGCCGGGACGCTGGCGAAGAAGTGATACACGGAGGAGGGCGGAATCTGCGCGCGCTCGGCGACGCTGTAGATCGACAGACTGGCCACGCCCTCGGCCGCCAGCAGCGTGCGCGCGGCATCGAGGATCGAATCGATCCGCGCCTGACTGCGGGCACGGGGTTTGCGGACGGTGGCGGGACGCGTCATGGAAGTCTCCTGCGGGGCAGCGGGCATTGTACGAGGCGGTTCAGGTGTTGTCTGCCAGTACCCTGTGGCGAGGGGATTTAGCGAAACGTCGCACCGCCCCGTTCGGCTGCGCAGCAGTCGTAAACCCTGAGAGCCGGGTATTGCTGACACACCGAGTGGGATGGATTTGGGGCTGCTTCGCAACCCAACGGGGATAAATCCCCTCGCCACAGGTTTTGTGTTCGGCCATAAAAAAAAGCCGCTGGCTGAATCAGCCAACGGCGTTTTTTTGAAGCTGCAAACCATTTAAACGGTATGCAGATACCAGTTGTACTCAAGGTCGGAGATGGAGTGTTCGAACTCCTCCAGCTCGCTTTCCTTGCAGGCGACGAAGATATCGATGTACTTCGGATCGATGTACTTGGCCATCACCTCGCTGTCGTCCAGCTCGCGCAGGGCATCGCGCAAGTTGTTCGGCAGGCTCTGTTCGTTCTGTTCGTAGCTGTTGCCTTCGACAGGCGCGCCCGGTTCGATCTTGTTGACCAGACCGTGGTGCACGCCGGCAAGTACCGAAGCCATCAGCAGGTACGGGTTGGCGTCGGCGCCGGCCACGCGGTGCTCGATACGTACGGCATCGGCAGAGCCGGTTGGTACGCGAATCGCCACGGTGCGGTTGTCCAGGCCCCAGCACGGCGAGTTCGGTACATAGAACTGCGCGCCAAAGCGACGGTAGGAGTTGACGTTCGGGCAGAGGAAAGCCATCTGCGCCGGCAGGGTCTCGAGCACACCGCCGATCGCGTGACGCAGCGCGGCGTTCTGCTCGGGATCCTCGCTGGCAAAAATGTTTTTGCCGGCTTTGTCCAGAATCGAAATGTGTACGTGCAGACCATTGCCCGCCTGGCCCGGATACGGCTTGGCCATGAAGGTGGTGTCCATTTCATGGTCGTAGGCGATGTTCTTGATCAGACGCTTGAGCAGGACCGCGTAGTCGCAGGCCTTGATCGGGTCGGCGACGTGGTGCAGGTTCACTTCGAACTGCGCCGGGGCACTTTCCTTTACGATCGCATCGGCCGGGATGCCTTGCTCTTTGGCACCTTCCAGAATGTCCTGGAGGCAGTCGACGTATTCGTCGAGGTCGTCGATCAGGTAGACCTGCGTCGAGTGCGGGCGTTTGCCGGAGATCGGCGAGCGTGGCGGCTGCGGACGGCCGTTCACGTTTTCCTGATCGATCAGGTAGAACTCGAGTTCGAAGGCGGCGCATATGGTCAGGCCGAGCTCGTCGAACTTGGTCACCACCTGGCGCAGCACTTCACGGGGATCGGCGAAGAACGGATCGCCTTCGAGTTCGTGCATGGTCATCAACAGCTGCGCGGTCGGGCGCTTCTGCCATGGCTCGTTGCACAGGGTATCGGGGATTGGATAGCAGATGCGATCGGCGTCGCCGATGTCCAGGCCCAGACCGGTGCTTTCCACCGTGGAGCCGTTGATATCCAGAGCAAATAGAGAGGCCGGCAGGTTGATGCCTTTCTCGTAAACCTTGTGGAGGCTGGTGCGTTCGATGCGCTTGCCGCGCACCACACCATTCATATCCGCAATCAGAAGGTCAACGTACAGAACCTCAGGATGTTCCTTAAGGAACGCGTTCGCTTCGTTAAGCTGAACGGCACGCGGGGGTACCGACATGATGCAACACCTTTGTTGTTAAAAATATCAATCATTGATCTTTTCTGGTTTCAGTCAACCCGAACGGCCTGCCGAAGTCAAGCGAGGCCTTTTTTGCCCCGAAAAAGCGCTTGAAGGGCATTTATGGGGCACTTTGGGGCGTTTTTTCAAACCTTGAACATTGCTCAGCTGCGGGCTTGAGCAGGCCGTGTTGTATTTTTTACGGGGGTGTTGTGTAAAAAAATGAACAAGGCTAAGCTCCGGTCAAACCCATAACAGCAATAATACCGGGGTGCTTCATGTCTCGCCTGCCGTTAATCGGCATCACCGACTGCTCGCAACAGTCCGGTCTGCATGCTCATCACATCAGTGGCGATCAATCCGTCCGTAGCGCAGCCAGCAAGGCGCGCAGCCTGTCGACGACACGCTCGTCCACATCCGGCAAAACGGCAGCGTCCGATATTCTGGACGTCGGGCACAGCATCCGCTTTATGGCGTCTCCTTTCACTATAGAACTCTTTCCCTCCCAAAGCCCGTGCCGCACTCAGCGTCATGCTTGTGATTCTGCACGTTTGCAAAGTGCACGGGAAATGCAACGCCAGCGTCAAGGGCAGGTAAGCTCCTCTTTCATTGTCTATGCGCGGTGCCAGGCGTAAGCCGGCACTGCGCGAGCAAGCCCCCTTTAACGCGACGCCGCAAGCGTCAAAATTGCCTGACATCGCGTCAGGAGACTCAGCCCAGAGGCATTTATGAGTAACAACCTCGACCAGCTCACCGATTGGTTGAAAGACCGCAAGATCACAGAAGTCGAATGCATGATCGGCGACTTGACCGGTATTACCCGGGGCAAGATTTCGCCGACCAACAAGTTCATCGCCGAGAAAGGCATGCGTCTGCCGGAGAGCGTGCTGCTGCAGACCGTGACCGGCGACTACGTCGAAGACGACATCTATTACGAACTGCTCGACCCGGCCGACATTGACATGATCTGCCGTCCCGACCAGAACGCCGTGTATCTGGTGCCGTGGGCCATCGAACCGACCGCGCAGGTGATCCACGACACCTACGACAAGCAAGGCAACCCGATCGAGCTGTCGCCGCGCAACGTCCTCAAGAAAGTCTTGAAGCTTTATGCCGACAAGGGCTGGCAGCCAATCGTGGCGCCGGAAATGGAGTTCTACCTGACCAAACGCAGCGACGACCCCGACTATCCGTTGCAGCCGCCGATCGGCCGCTCGGGCCGTCCGGAAATCGGCCGGCAGTCGTTCTCCATTGAAGCGGCCAACGAATTCGACCCGCTGTTCGAAGACGTCTACGACTGGTGCGAATTGCAGGAGCTGGACCTCGACACGCTGATCCACGAAGACGGCACCGCGCAGATGGAAATCAACTTCCGTCACGGTGACGCCCTGTCGCTGGCCGATCAGATTCTGGTGTTCAAGCGCACCATGCGCGAAGCCGCGCTCAAGCACGACGTGGCAGCGACATTCATGGCCAAGCCGATGACCGGCGAGCCGGGCAGCGCCATGCACCTGCACCAGAGCATCATCGACATTCAGACCGGCAAGAACGTCTTCTCCAACGAAGACGGGACCATGAGCCAGTTGTTCCTGCACCACATCGGTGGTCTGCAAAAATTGATCCCCGAGCTGTTGCCGCTGTTCGCACCGAACGTCAACTCGTTCCGCCGCTTCCTCCCGGATACTTCGGCACCGGTGAACGTCGAGTGGGGTGAAGAAAACCGCACCGTCGGCCTGCGCGTACCGGATGCCGGCCCGCAGAACCGCCGCGTGGAAAACCGCCTGCCGGGCGCCGACGCCAACCCGTACCTGGCGATCGCCGCGAGCCTGCTCTGCGGCTACATCGGCATGGTCGAGGGCTTGAATCCGAGCGCGCCTGTGGTCGGCCGTGGATACGAGCGCCGCAACCTGCGCCTGCCGCTGACCATCGAGGACGCGCTGGAGCGTATGGAAAACAGCGCGACCATCGAGAAGTACCTCGGCAAGACCTTCATTACCGGCTACGTCGCGGTCAAGCGGGCCGAGCATGAAAACTTCAAGCGCGTGATCAGTTCCTGGGAGCGTGAGTACCTGCTCTTCGCCGTCTGATACGCCGGGCGCGGCGGCCAGCCGTCGCGCCTTCACCGATAACAAGGAGAATTGGCATGACCAGCAACAACCCGCAAACCCGTGAGTGGCAAGCGCTGAGCAGCGATCACCACCTGGCCCCGTTCAGCGACTTCAAGCAACTGAAAGAGAAGGGCCCGCGGATCATCACCAACGCCAAGGGCGTTTATCTGTGGGACAGCGAAGGCAACAAGATCCTCGACGGCATGGCTGGCCTCTGGTGCGTGGCGATCGGTTACGGTCGCGATGAGCTGGCCGATGCCGCCGCCAAACAGATGCGCGAACTGCCGTACTACAACCTGTTCTTCCAGACCGCACACCCGCCGGCACTGGAACTGGCCAAGTCGATTGCCGACGTGGCGCCAGAAGGCATGAACCACGTGTTCTTCACTGGCTCCGGCTCCGAAGGCAACGACACCATGTTGCGCATGGTCCGCCACTACTGGGCGATCAAAGGCCAGCCGAACAAGAAAGTCATCATCAGCCGCAAGAACGGTTACCACGGTTCTACCGTGGCCGGCGCCAGCCTCGGCGGCATGACTTATATGCACGAGCAGGGCGACCTGCCGATTCCGGGCATTGTCCACATCGCCCAGCCGTACTGGTTCGCCGAAGGCGGTGACATGTCGCCGGAAGAGTTCGGCATCTGGGCGGCCAATCAGCTCGAAGAAAAGATTCTCGAGGTCGGCGTCGACAACGTCGGTGCCTTTATTGCCGAGCCGATCCAGGGTGCCGGCGGCGTGATCATTCCGCCTGATACCTACTGGCCGCGCATCAAGGAAATCCTCGCCAAGTACGACATCCTCTTTGTTGCCGACGAAGTGATCTGCGGCTTCGGCCGTACCGGTGAGTGGTTCGGTAGCGATTTCTACGACCTCAAGCCGCACATGATGACCATCGCCAAGGGCCTGACCTCCGGCTACATCCCGATGGGCGGGTTGATCGTGCGTGATTCGGTGGTGGCCGTGCTCAATGAAGGCGGCGATTTCAACCATGGCTTCACTTACTCCGGCCACCCGGTGGCAGCCGCTGTGGGCCTGGAAAACATCCGCATCCTGCGCGACGAAAAAATTATCGAGAACGCCCACAACGAAACGGCACCGTATTTGCAGAAACGTCTGCGCGAGCTGAACGATCACCCGTTGGTGGGTGAAGTTCGCGGCGTCGGTCTGCTGGGGGCGATCGAGCTGGTGCAGGACAAGGCCACGCGCAAGCGTTACGAAGGCAAGGGTGTGGGCATGATCTGCCGGCAGTTCTGCTTCGACAACGGCCTAATCATGCGCGCAGTCGGCGACACCATGATCATCGCGCCGCCGCTGGTGATCAGCAAAGCGGAGATCGATGAGCTGGTTACAAAGGCACGCAAGTGTCTGGACCTGACCCTCGGTGCGCTACAGGCCTAGGTGCTAGGCTTTGGGCGGGGGAGCTGCGGCGCACTCGCTCAAAGCTGTCAGAAAGGCTGGTCTTTTGTTGAAAGACCGCCTCGGATCTTGCCAGACTAGCCGCGGTTCCAGTTGTCCGGGTTCGGCCGCTGAACAAAGTGGTTCAAAAAAGAAAAATTTGGAGCATGACGCATGAAGGCATTAGGTAAAAAGCTAGCTGGCAAGACTCTGCTCGCGCTGTCCATGGCGGGCATGATGGCGGGTGCGGTGCACGCGGACGACAAGGTACTGCACGTCTACAACTGGTCCGACTACATCGCGCCGGACACCGTGGCCAACTTCGAAAAAGCCACCGGGATCAAAGTCGTCTACGACGTCTTCGACAGTAACGAAACCCTGGAAGCCAAGCTGCTGGCCGGCAAGTCCGGTTACGACATCGTGGTGCCTTCCAACAATTTCCTCGCCAAGCAGATCAAGGCCGGCGTTTACCAGGAGCTGGACAAGTCCAAGCTGCCGAACTGGAAAAACCTCGACGAAGATCTGCTCAAGGCCGTTGGCGATGCCAGCGACCAGGGCAACAAACACGCCTTCCCGTACATGTGGGGCTCGATCGGCATCGGCTACAACCCGGCCAAGGTCAAGGCTGCGCTGGGCATCGACAAGATCGATTCGTGGGACGTGGTGTTCAAGCCTGAAAACATCGAGAAACTCAAAAGCTGCGGTGTGAGCTTCCTCGATGCCCCGACCGAAATGATTCCGGCGGCATTGCACTATCTGGGCAAGCCGACCAACAGCAAGGACAAGGCTGACCTGAAAGCCGCCGAAGACCTGTTCCTGAAGATCCGTCCTTCGGTCGCCTACTTCCATTCGTCCAAGTACATCTCCGACCTGGCCAACGGCAACATCTGCGTCGCCGTCGGTTACTCGGGTGACCTGGAGCAATCCAAGACCCGCGCTCAGGAAGCCGGTGACAAGGTCAAGCTGGCCTACACCATTCCAAAAGAAGGCGCCGGTACTTTCTACGACATGGTCGCCATTCCCAAGGATGCCGAAAACGTCGAAGCCGCCTACAAGTTCATGAACTACCTGCTGGAGCCGCAAGTGATGGCCGGCATCACTAACGCCGTGCGTTTCCCGAACGGCAACAAGGCGGCGACGCCTATGGTGGACAAGGACATCACCAGCGACCCGAGCATCTACCCGTCGGCTGAAGTGAAGAAGCAGCTCTATGCGATCAGCGATCTGGACGCTGCAACGCTGCGTCTGATCACGCGCAGCTGGACCAAGATCAAATCGGGCAAATAAGCCGGTTTGTCGCCACAACCACTGGCCGTCGTCGTCGCGACGGCGGCCAGCGGATAATTAAATGACAGAAAGTTTTGCTGGATCGGTTTTTCGAGGGTAAGTTGCGCGCCGGTTTTGTTGTCGGGCAGCCATGGCTGTCATGCAGCGCGGGGCAACTTGGGCCCAATCAATTTAGAGGACCTCCACTTGCCTGTATTTTCTTCTTTGCGCAAAGCCCTGCTGGTCGCTGCCGGCCTGACAATCGCTGTCGGAACCCAGGCCGCCGGTACGGTGCATATTTATAACTGGTCCGATTACATCGGCGAATCGACCCTGGCCGACTTCGAGAAAGAGACCGGGATCAAACCGGTCTACGACGTTTTCGACTCCAACGAAACCCTGGAAGGCAAGCTGCTCGCCGGGCGTACCGGTTACGACGTGGTCGTGCCCTCGAACCACTTCCTTGGCAAGCAGATCAAGGCGGGCGCGTTCCAGAAGCTCGACAAGGCGCAACTGCCCAATTATTCCAACCTCGACCCGGTGCTGCTCAAGCGCCTGGAGCAGAACGATCCCGGCAACCTCTACGCCGTGCCGTATCTGTGGGGCACCAACGGCATCGGCTACAACGTCGACAAGGTCAAGGCCGTGCTCGGTATCGACAAGATCGATTCCTGGGCCGTGCTGTTCGAGCCGGAAAACATCAAGAAGCTGCACAGCTGCGGCGTTGCGTTCCTCGATTCGGCTGATGAAATGATGCCGACGATGCTCAATTACCTGGGCCTGAACGCCAACAGCACCAACACCAAGGACTACGAAAAGGCCACCGCCAAGTTGCTCGCGGTGCGTCCATACGTGACCTATTTCCACTCGTCGAAGTACATCGGTGATCTGGCCAACGGCGACATCTGCGTGGCCATCGGTTTCTCCGGCGACATCTTCCAGGCGAAGAACCGTGCCGAGGAAGCCAAGAAGGGCGTCAACATCGCCTATTCGATCCCGAAAGAGGGCGGTGCGCTGTGGTTCGACATGCTGGCGATCCCCAAGGATTCGTCCAACGTCAAGGAAGCCCACGCCTTCATCAACTATTTGCTGAAACCTGAGGTGATCGCCCAGGTCAGTGATTACGTCGGTTACGCCAACCCCAACCCGGGTTCGGACAAGCTGATGGAACAATCCATTCGCACCGATGAAGCGGTTTACCCACCGCAAGCAGTCCTCGACAAGACCTACGTGTCGACCGAGTTGCCAGCCAATATTCAGCGTTTGATGACCCGTAGCTGGACCAAGGTCAAGTCGGGCAAATAACGCACAAACTATCCAGGGTTCGTCTTGCGGGGCGAACTGCTGCTTCTGTTGGGAGTTTCGTAAATGGCAGTTGCCTCCGGCGCCTACAAGAAAGCCCTCGAGGGCGACCAGACACCAAAACAGGTGCTGGTCAAAATCGACCGGGTCACGAAGAAGTTCGACGAGACGATTGCCGTGGACGACGTGTCCCTGGAAATCAAGAAGGGCGAAATTTTTGCTCTGCTCGGCGGTTCGGGATCGGGCAAATCCACCTTGCTACGGATGCTTGCAGGCTTCGAACGGCCCACGGAAGGGCGGATTTTCCTCGACGGCGTCGACATCACCGACATGCCGCCGTACGACCGTCCGATCAACATGATGTTTCAGTCCTACGCACTGTTCCCGCACATGACCGTGGCGCAGAACATTGCCTTCGGCCTGCAGCAGGACAAGATTCCCAAGGCTGAAATCGACGCCCGCGTGGCCGAGATGCTCAAGCTGGTGCAGATGAGCCAGTACGCCAAGCGCAAGCCGCATCAACTGTCCGGCGGTCAGCGTCAGCGCGTGGCCCTGGCCCGCTCGCTGGCCAAGCGCCCGAAGCTGTTGCTGCTCGACGAACCGATGGGTGCACTGGACAAGAAACTGCGTTCGCAGATGCAGCTGGAACTGGTGGAAATCATCGAGCGCGTCGGCGTGACCTGCGTGATGGTGACCCACGACCAGGAAGAGGCCATGACCATGGCCGAGCGCATCGCGATCATGCACCTGGGTTGGATCGCGCAGATTGGTAGCCCGATCGACATCTACGAAACCCCGACCAGCCGTCTGGTCTGCGAATTCATCGGCAACGTCAACATCTTCGAAGGCGAAGTGATCGACGACGCCGAAGGCCACGCGACCATCACCTGCAAGGACCTCGACCGGCAGATCTACGTCGGCCACGGCATCAGCACCTCGGTGCAGGACAAGTCGGTCACCTACGCGATTCGCCCGGAAAAACTGCTGGTCACCGCCGACATGCCGACCTGCGAGTACAACTGGTCGAGCGGCAAGGTCCACGACATCGCTTATCTGGGCGGGCACTCGGTGTTCTACGTCGAATTGCCAAGCGGCAAACTGGTGCAGTCGTTCGTCGCCAACGCCGAACGTCGCGGCGCGCGTCCGACCTGGGGCGATCAGGTCTACGTGTGGTGGGAAGACGATAGCGGCGTGGTACTTCGCTCATGAACATGCGCAAATTCAAACGCCGCATAAACCGAATCATCCCCAATGGCCGGCAGATGGTCATCGGGGTGCCGTTCATCTGGCTGTTCCTGTTCTTCATGCTGCCGTTCTTCATCGTCCTGAAGATCAGCTTCGCCGAAGCCGACGTGGCGATCCCGCCGTACACCGAGATCTACACCTACGCCGAGCAGAAGCTGCAAGTGCTGCTGAACCTGGGCAACTACGCGTTGCTGGGTGACGACGAGCTGTACATCGCTGCCTATCTCGGCTCGCTGAAAATGGCCTTTATCAGCACCTTGCTCTGCCTGCTGATCGGCTATCCGATGGCCTACGCCATCGCCAGCGCGCGCAAGGAGCTGCAAACGGTACTGGTGCTGCTGATCATGATGCCGACCTGGACCGCGATCCTGATCCGCGTGTACGCGTGGATGGGCATCCTCAGCAACAACGGCCTGCTCAACGGTTTCCTGATGAGCATGGGCCTGATCGACGAGCCGCTGCAGATTCTCAATACCAACCTGGCGGTGTACATCGGGATTGTCTATTCGTACCTGCCGTTCATGATCCTGCCGCTCTACGCCAACCTGGTCAAACACGATCAGAGTCTGCTGGAAGCTGCGTCTGATCTGGGTTCGAGCACCTTCAACAGCTTCTGGAAAATCACCATTCCGCTGTCCAAGAACGGGATCATTGCCGGCTGCATGCTGGTGTTCATTCCGGTGGTCGGCGAGTTCGTGATCCCGGAACTGCTGGGCGGCCCGGAAACCTTGATGATCGGTAAAGTGCTGTGGCAAGAATTCTTCAACAACCGCGACTGGCCGGTGGCGTCCGCGCTGGCGGTGGTGATGCTGGCGATCCTGATTGTGCCGATCATTCTGTTCAACCGCAGTCAGGCCAAGGAAATGGAGGGTAAAGAATGAAGCGCTTCCGTTTCTCCAGCCTGATGCTGGTACTGGGTCTGCTGTTCATCTATCTGCCGATGCTGATCCTGGTGATCTACTCGTTCAACGCCTCGAAACTGGTGACGGTATGGGGCGGCTGGTCGATCAAGTGGTACGTCGGCCTGCTCGACAACTCGCAACTGATGGGCTCGGTGCTGCGCTCGCTGGAAATCGCCTGCTACACCGCGGTTGCTGCGGTGGCACTGGGTACCCTGGCAGCGTTCGTGCTGACCCGTATCACCCACTTCAAGGGCCGCACGCTGTTCGGCGGCCTGGTGACTGCGCCACTGGTGATGCCGGAAGTGATCACCGGTCTGTCGCTGTTGCTGCTGTTCGTGGCCATGGCGCAGATGATCGGCTGGCCGCAGGAACGCGGCATCGTCACCATCTGGATTGCGCACACTACGTTCTGCGCGGCGTATGTGGCGGTGGTGGTGTCGGCGCGCTTGCGTGAGCTGGACCTGTCGATCGAAGAGGCGGCGATGGACCTGGGCGCGCGGCCGTGGAAGGTGTTCTTCCTGATCACCATCCCGATGATCGCGCCGTCGCTGGCGGCGGGCGGCATGATGTCGTTCGCGCTGTCGCTGGATGACTTGGTGCTGGCGAGCTTCGTGTCCGGCCCGGGTTCGACGACCCTGCCGATGGAAGTGTTCTCGGCGGTGCGCCTGGGTGTGAAGCCGGAAATCAACGCCGTGGCCAGCCTGATTCTGCTGGCCGTGTCGCTGGTGACCTTCCTCGTCTGGTTCTTCAGCCGCCGCGCCGAAGAAGCCCGCAAGAAAGCCATCCAGCAAGCCATCGAAGAAAGCGCGGCTGATTCGTGGAAGCAACCGGACGCACGCCGCGCGCCTGCGCCACAGACTGTGTGAGCCGGCGGGTTGGTTTCATTCCCGAGGCCAACCCAAATCAAAATGTGGGAGCGGGCTTTTGTGGTGAGGGGATTTATCCCCGATGGACTGCGCAGCAGGCCTTTTTTTTGGGGGTCGCTTCGCAACCCAACGGGGATAAATCCCCTCGCCACAGGGCCCAGTTCCAAATCTGGTTTTAAGCAGTCCAGGGAGACTGGCGGATGACCTCGACGAAATTCATCGGTTTGAACCCCGGCTCCTGATCCACCAGCACATCGGTCTTCACATTGCCAAACGTGGTCTGCGGTCGATGACGCAAGCCGTCGGCAAACGCGCAGATGATGCACTCCTTGAAACCCTCCCCACGCGGATGCGCATGCACCACGGCTTCGCGCTGCACGCTGCTGAACGCCGCGTAGTCCATGCCCAGCACGTCCATCTCCACCCCGGCCGTCACCAGCGCGACGGTCGGGCGCAGATGCCTGGGTACGCCCGGCGTGGTGTGCAATGCGATCGACAGCCAGACTTGCTCGATATCGTCGTCGCTCAGCCCGTACGGTGTGAGAAAGGCTGCGGCGGCATTTGCGCCGTCCACTTCAAAGCGCTCGTCATCGCTGCGATGACCTGCGACCAGACCAAGGTCGTGGAACATCGCGCCGACATACAGCAGCTCCGGGTTATAGGCCAATTGCTGGCGCTCGCCGCTCAGGGCACCGAACAGAAACACCCGGCGCGAGTGGTGATAAAGCAGTTCGGATTCGATGTCGCGGATGTATTCGGTGGTGGCCCGGGCGAGGGCGCTGTCAGGGATCTTGATGCCGGCGATGGTGCTGGTCATAACGGTTTCCTCGTCGAAAACGCCGTCGTGGCGCTGCTGGAGAAAGTCTGTTCCCCGCGCGCCAAGCGAACAATCGAGTCATGGCTGCGATCCTTGCCATTGCGCCTGCAAATCGTGCCAAGCTCACTTGTCGGGTGTGGGCTGGCCAGGGTTAGCTCGATCAACCAGTTGGACATGGCCCATGTGGGAGCGAGCCTGCTCGCGAAAGCGGTTTCTCATTCGACAGCTATGTTGCGTGTGTTGGCCTCTTCGCGAGCAAGCTCGCTCCCACGGGTTTGTGTGTTTGCCAAAGGATCGAGGACGTTTGAGTCATGAACAAATCCGTCGCCATTGTGGTGTTCCCCGGCGTGCAGTCACTGGACGTCAGCGGCCCGATGGACGTGTTCGCCGAAGCCAACCGCTTTCTTGCGCCGCAGGATCACTATCGCTTGCAAGTGATCGGCGTCGAGCATGGACCGATGGCCTGTTCCAACGGCATGAGCCTGAATGCCCACTGCCACTTTAGCGAAGCAAAGGATAGCCCTGACCTGTTGCTGGTCGCCGGTGGCCCGCAGTTGCCGTTCATGGATTTTGGCCCCACGTTCGATGCCTGGCTGCGTGAAGCCTGTGGCCGCGCCCGGCGTTTCGGCTCGATCTGCAATGGCGCGTTCATGCTCGCCCGCGCCGGTTTGCTCGAGGGGCGCACTGTCACCACGCACTGGAACGATGCCGAGGCGTTGGCGCAGTTGTGCCCGACCACGCGGGTCGAAGCGGATCGCCTGTATGTCGAGGACGCCACGCTCTACACTTCGGCCGGGGTCACGGCGGGCATCGATCTGTCGCTGTACCTGCTGGCGCGCGACCACGGTGCCGAGGTCGCGCTGAGTGTGGCGAAACGGCTGGTGGTGTTCACCCAGCGCTCGGGCGGGCAATCGCAGTTCAGCCCGTTCCTCACGCCGCATGCCGAGCCGACGTCAGCGGTGGCGCTGGTGCAGTTGTATGTGCTGGCCAATCTCACTGGTGATCTGACGATCGCCGATCTGGCCAATGCGGCGAACATGAGTGCGCGCAATTTCTCGCGGGTGTTTGCGCGGGAAGCGAAAGTGACCCCGGCGGAGTTTGTCGAACGGGCGCGGGTGGATGCGGCGCGGGTCATGCTGGAAAGCACCACGGCGCCGCTGAAGACCGTGGCCTATCAGTGCGGGTTTCGTGATGCGCAGCATATGCGCAGTGTGTTCAACCGCAGATTAGGCGTGACGCCGCAGCAGTTTCGGATGAATTTTGCGCTGAATGTTTGATCCGGGCTTGAGCTCGAAAGCCCTCACCCCAGCCCTCTCCCAGAGGGAGAGGGAGCCGACTGCAGTGTCTGGCGTGTTACATCGACCTGAAAGACCTTATCGATTATGGATTCGGCGCCAATCTTTCACGTCGGCGTTTCTCATGAATATCCCCCAATCGGTCCCCTCTCCCTCTGGGAGAGGGCTAGGGTGAGGGGCTGTTCAGGGCTTGCGCGCAGGCAGCAGCTTCAACGTACTGCGCGTATTCGCCAGCACCTCTTCCTCGCTGAAATGCGCCTGCACATAAATCCCCTCCACATACGCCTCGGCCTGGTCGTCATAGTGACTGTCCAAACGCACGCCACTCTGGCCGACCGGGTTGATCGTCAGGCCATGCACCGGATCGGCGAAATCCACCAGACGTCGCGTCGACGGTCCATAGGTCACCGGCCATGGCGCCGGGCCGATCTTCGCCGAGAGGTTGTTCGGCACTTCGTGGCTGCCCGGCGCTGCGAACGGGCCGACGTTGAACAGGCGATCCAGCGGCTTCTGCTGCCCCAGTGGATGGCCGTGGGTGAGGGTGTGCGCCGCGCCCCACTGCCAACCGGCCACGTTATCGCCGAGGGTCAGTTTCAGATGCGCCATGCTTGCCGCCCACGCCGTGCGCACGACATCGGCGCGGGTTTCTTTGGCTGGCGTGCTGCGATTGTCCCACCACGGTGAATCCGCCTTGGCCGCCAGGCGTGGCAGCGCCGAATCGATCACCCTCGTCGACAGCAGTGTCTCGAAGAAGTCATTGCCCAACTCATCGCGCATCGCCGCATCGGCAAGGTCGTAGAGGAACTGGTTGAACAGCGTCGCGCTGATCGAGTTCAGCGGATAGTCGCCAGGCCACTGCGCCAGTTGCTCGACCAGTTTGAGCTGCGCCGGATCACTGACCACCTCACGCAACACCGGCAACAGCGGCGCCAACAGACGCGGGCCGTAACCGGTCGCCGTGCCCAGTTGCAGTTGCTGGTTGGCCTCGTTGCTCCACTTCACCCGGTTGTCGCTGAGCTGACGGTCAAGCTGCTGACCACGATCGGCAAGGTTGTAGTAACCGGGGATCTCCATGCCGGTCGGCGACACGGGCTGGAAGTTGGCCGAGACGATATAGCCGCGCGCCGGATTCTCTTCCTGCGGGTTGGCGCTGAACGGGTAATAGCCTTCCTTGTCCGCCTCAGGCGTGCTGCCGTCGAGGATGAAGCCCGGTTTCACCCCGGCCGGACGTTTGGGCAGCAGGGCCGAGGCCCACCAGGCGATATCGCCTTTGGCGTTGGCGTACACCAGATTCAGGCCCGGCGCCTGCACCTTGGCCGCTGCCGCGCGGGCCTTGGCCAACGTGTCGGCGCGGTTGAGCTGGTAGAAACCGTCGAGGATCGGGTTGGGTGTTTCGAGGAACGCCCACCACATCGCAATCGGGATCTTGCCGGCAGCGCTGCCAAGAGCATCGTTGACGATTGGCCCGTGCGGGGACTGGCGCAAGGTGAGGGTCACCGGCGCCTGCCCCTTCACATTGATCTGTTGTTCGCTGACGAGCATCTCGGTCCACTGACCGCGATACCAGACTTGATTGGGGTTGTCCGGGTTGACCTTCTCGGCGATCAGGTCGAGATCGTCGTTCTGGAACATTGTCAGGCTCCAGCCGAAATCGAGGTTGTGTCCCAGAAACGCGAACGGCACCAGTGCCTGATGATGGCCGTACAACTCGAAACCCGGCGCCGACAGCTGCGCCTCGTACCACACCGACGGCACCGAAAAGCGGATATGCGGATCGCCGGCCAGCAACGGCTTGCCACTCTGGCTGCGGCTGCCGGCAATCACCCAGGCGTTGCTGCCTTCAAACTGCGGCAGGCCGTTGTCGAGCAGCGCCTGTTCGCTGAGGCGGGCGAGGGCGGTGAGGTCCTGCCAGTCGCCGGCGGCGAGGGCCGGTGCGTGGCGGGTGTGATCGGTGGCCAGAACGCCTTTGGCCTGCCAGTCCAGATCGAAGACATTGAGGTAATCGGCGCCGAGCTGATCGCGCACATAGGTCAGCAGCGGCTCGGTGCGGAACGCGGCGGCAAAGCTGTAGGCCATGTAACCGGCGACGCTGATGCTGTCTTCGGCAGTGAACGGCCGCTTGGGGATGCCCAGCACGTCGAACTCGATCGGCGCGGCGTGGCTGCTCTGATATTGGTTGATGCCGTCCAGATAGGCTTGCAGGCCCTTCCACGCCGGCGACTGCTTGTCGAGGCTGGCGACGTAACTGGCCGCACGCTCGCGGATGCGCAGGCTGCGGAACAGTTTGTCGGTGTCGAGCAGTTTCGGCCCGAGCACTTCGGCCAGCTCGCCCCTGGCGAGGCGGCGCATGGCTTCCATCTGGAACAGACGATCCTGCGCGTGCACATAACCGAGGGCGCGATAGAGGTCGGTTTCATTCTCGGCGCGGATATGCGGCACACCGCGCTCGTCGTAGCGCACGGTCACTGAGCCTTGCAGGTTGCGCAACTCGACCTGGCCCTGGCGCGTCGGCTGCTTGCTGTAGATATACCCGCCGGCGGCGCCGAGCAGGACAACGATGAGCAAGGCAACGACGATCAACGCACGCTTCATGGTGACTCCTTGTGCAGGCGGGAAGGCCGCCCGTCGGGCTGCAAACATTTAGCACAGAGCATCTGTGCGGTGCAGCGCTGTCCTTGAAAAGTCCGGAATGCCTTACTTCGCGTCCGCCGGCCACGGGCAATAACAACCCACTGCCAGCGTATGCGTGGCATTGACCGGGCGATCTTCCGTCAGCGCATGCAGAATCGGTTCGATAAAGCTGTTGCTGGAGTTGCAGGTCAAACCTTCGCTGTACGGGCCGAAGTAGGCGAGTTTGCCGCTACGATCCCAGATCGCCACGGCGGGGCTGGCGGGGATCTGTTCGGCGCCGGGCAGGACGATGATGGTTTTCAGGCTGGCGAGGGTGGCGGGCAACTGGCCGTGGCTGCCGGGCTTTTGCACGGCGAAGAACTCCACGCCGCGAGGACCGAACTGTTCGACCATCTCGCTCAGGTGCTGTTGATTACCGACGTTGCACGGGCAGGCCGGGTCCCAGAAGTGCACCAGGCGGATATTGCCCGGCCCGGCGAGGTTGTCCGGCAGGCGCAGCGGGTCACCGGAAAATACCGCCGTATGTTCGCTGAACGCGCGCAGATAGCGGCCCTGAAACCAGTCATACGCCGCCCACAGCACCCCGGCGCAGATCAGCGCGAGCAGGCTGGCGAACAGTGCGGTGCGGTAGGGCGAACGCATGATTTCGGAATCTGAAAAGGTTGGCTAGCTTGCCATGCTTGCTCCGACAGATGAATATCGCAGGCCGATAAAGTCCGTTTACCGCTTTGGAATGTGCGCATGCCTGATACTTTCGACCCCGATCATTTACGCGCGAGCCTCAAGCCATTGGCCGAGTGGCAGCCGTTATCGGATGAGGCGAAGGCTTATCAGCGCTTCTACAAGACCGACTTCGCCGAGCGCGATGTCTGGCGCGGCATGGGTCGTTTCGAGGTCGATGGCTACGAGCTGGTCAGCCATTGCTGGTGGCCGGAGAAGGTCAAGGCGACGTTGTTTCTGCTCCACGGTTACTACGATCACATCGGCCTGTACCGGCATGTGATCGAGTGGGCGCTGGATCAGGATTTTGCCGTGATCGCCTGCGACTTGCCGGGCCATGGTCTGTCGAGCGGGCCACGGGCAAGCATTCGTGATTTCTCTGAATACCAGGACGTGTTGCAGGCGCTGTTTGCTGAAGCGAGCTCGATCGCGCTGCCGCAGCCTTGGCATTTGTGCGGGCAGAGCACCGGTGGCGCGATTGTCGTCGATCACCTGCTCAACCATGGCGAGAACAGCCCGGCGCAGGGGCAGGTGATTCTGCTGGCGCCATTGGTAAGGCCGAGGGCGTGGGCCTGGTCGCAGTTGAGTTATTACCTGCTGCGGCCGTTTGTACGCGGGGTCGCGCGACGCTTCAGCGAGAACTCCAACGATCCGGATTTCCTGCCGTTTCTGCAGGCCGATCCGTTACAGCCAAGGCGCCTGCCGACGAAATGGGTGGGCGCGCTGTCGCGCTGGATCATCCGCGTCGAGCACGCGAAAAAAAGTCCGCGACGGCCGCTGATCATTCAGGGGCAGGCGGACATGACTGTCGACTGGCAGCACAATCTGCAGGTGTTGAAATGGAAGTTCGACCGACCGCAGATTCTGCTGCTGGCCGAGGCACGGCATCACCTGGCCAATGAAACGGCGGAGATGCGTGAGGAGTATTTCGAATTCTTGAGCAAGCGGATCAGGGGGCGGAATCTCTAGTGCCTGGGAGGGCCTCTTCGCGAGCAGGCTCGCTCCCACAGGGGAATGCGTTACAACTGTGGGAGCGAGCCTGCTCGCGAATGCGATCTTTCAGGTAACGAACATCACTGGCCGACCGCCAACCCCGCCCGAATCGCCGCCAGTGCCGCCTGGTAGTAAGCCTTGCCCTCGGTCGACTCGGCAAATGTCGCAAACTCTTCCAGCTCTTCATCCGACAAGTCGCGATAGACATAGAGCAGCGTGTTGTTCAGATCGGCGCCGATCTGATCCATCAACCGCTGGCGCTGACCGTTCAACATGCCCTGTGCCTGTCCACCGCCGAGCAGTCCCGGGATCATCGAACTCAAGCTGTCCGCCGCTACGCCGGCAATCGCCAGGCTGACCTCGGCGCCCGCCTCACGGGCTGGCAGGGCCTGGGCGAGATGGCCGATGATCAGCAAGCGACTGTCGCTGGCCTGCATCTTCGGCAGGCCCTGGGCATTTTTTGCCAGTTGATCGCGACGGGTCGCCAGCAATTCGGCGGCGACGATTTTCTTGCCCAGCGGTGACTGGAAGAAGGTCAGCGCCGGTTTCGGGTCGGCGAGTTTCTGCCGCAGTTGCGCTTCGGCACGCTGATCCATGGCCTGCGCGGCAAAGCGTTGATTGCTGTTGTTGACCAGCGCCTGAAACACCGCAGGCGGCAGGCTGTTCTGATAGCGCTGCTGGGCGGCGCTCAGGGCATCGTTGAAATGCGCGCGTTGTTCTGGCCAGCCGGCGACCTTGTACAACTGATCAAAGCCGTCCGCCCAGGCGGGCAATACGCAGAACATCAACAGTGAAAAAAGCAAACGGCGCATAGGGACTCCTGTCAGCAGCGGACTATTGTCCGTGCGGTGCCGGTACTTGTCGAGAATTCGTAGCAAGGCGCTGCATGGCTCTGTCGGATTTGTTGCCGTCGGCATACTATGCGCGCCATGCCGATATCCTCTGAACACCCGCTGCTGTTACGCATTGTCGACGACCTGGCCGAACACGGCTGGTCGCAGCAGAACATCTTCCTGCCCGCCGATCTGACCCGGGCGCTGGCGGCCGAGTGCCGTAAACGTGAAGCCGAAGGTGAGCTGGCGCCGGCGGCGGTCGGACGCGGGCCGTTTTCGGAGATTCGCGAGGGTATTCGCGGCGATCACATCCAGTGGATCGACCCGGGTCAGGCCGAGGCCACCGACCGTTACCTGAGCCTGATGGACAGTCTGCGCGAGGCACTCAATCGTGGCTTGTTTCTGGGGCTTGAGGATTTCGAATGCCATTTCGCCCTGTACCCGCCCGGCGCGTTTTACCTCAAGCACGTCGACCGCTTTCGCGATGATGACCGGCGCATGGTCTCGGCCGTCATTTACCTCAACGAGGCCTGGTTGCCGGAGGACGGCGGCCAGTTGCGCATGTACCTGGGCGAGGAACGCGTGCATGACGTACAGCCGACCGGCGGCTGTCTGGTGGTGTTTCTCTCCGGCGAAGTGCCCCACGAAGTGTTGCCGGCCCATCGCGAGCGCCTGTCGCTGACTGGCTGGTTCCGTCGCCGTGGCAACGAGCCGTTCTGAACATGGAAAAGATCCTGGTCAGTCGCTGCCTGCTGGGCCATCGCGTGCGTTATGACGGTGGTGCGAGCGGGCCGTTTGATCTGCTTGAGCAGTGGATCGAAGAAGGGCGGGTAGTGCCGTTGTGTCCTGAGGTGGCCGGTGGATTGCCGACGCCGCGGGCGGCGGCTGAGATTCCTGGCGGGCAGGGCGGAGAGGTGCTGGATGGCACTGCTGCTGTGATCACTACCGATGGCGAGGATGTCAGCGTGCAGTTTCTCGAGGGGGCGCGGCGAGCGCTGGAACTGGTGCAAAAGCACGGCATTCGGGTGGCGGTGCTCAAGGCCAACAGTCCTTCTTGCGGGAATCTGCTGACGTATGACGGCACGTTCAGTGGGGTCAGAGTCAGTGGCGAAGGGGTGACGGCGGCGTTGCTGAAGCGCCATGGGGTTCGGGTTTTCAGTGAGCTTGAGCTGGCTGAGGCGGCGGTGACTCTGGCGGCTTTGGACTGATCCGCCATCGTTGCCCTCACCCCAGCCCTCTCCCGGGGGGAGAGGGGGCCGACCGAGGTGTCTGCCGCTGTCCATCGACCTGAAAGACCTTGGCGACCAGGGATTCGACAAAGCCATGATCAGTCGATTTCGGATTCGGTATAGCAATCCCAAGTCGGCGTACCTCTAAAGCATCCCCGGATCAGTTCCCTCTCCCTCCGGGAGAGGGTTAGGGTGAGGGGCTCTTACGGTTTCAACCACTTCTCGGACAACGCCGCCAACCGCCCATCCGCCTTGATCCGTTCCAGCGCGCTCTTGAGGCTGGCCTGAAACGCCGGATTACCCTTCTGAAACGGTATCGCCAATTCCACCGGCGCCGCCGCTTTCGGCTTCTCTTCCGTCAACGCCTGCACCAGCACCATCGGCCGTGGCGTCTCGTCCTTCTTCGCCAACAACTGCCCGTCGACCTGGCCGTACGGCTCGCTGAAGTCGAAACGATCCTTGAGTTCGGGTGTCAGTGCTATGTGGTTGAGCGCGACGTCGTACTTGCCGCTTTCAACGCCCTGGAGCAGGTCGCCCTGGTCGGTGACGATGAAGTCGGCGCGTACATCCAGCTCGTTGGCGATCAGTTGCCCAAGCTCGACCTCGAACCCCGTGAGGGTGTCGCCTTCCTTGTAATTGAAGGGCGGTGTATTAGCCTCAAGGGCTATGCGCAGCTCGCCACGGTCGTTGATGTCATCAATCAGTTCGGCGTGAGCCAGCGGGCTCAGAAGGGGTAGCAGGCAGATCAGGCCAGGCAGCAGGCGCATGGTCACTCCTTTGAAATCATTATCGCGACGCTCTGATTCAGGCTCGCTTTGCTATGGTTGTCGAGTGCCTTCGACAACGAATGGTCATGAAGTTGTCATGACCGTGCGGATTTTACGGAAAAACTGGAGAAGAAAATGAAAAGCTTTTTGTCACGTGCAGCGTTGGCCGGTGTGCTGATGGGTGTTTCGGTGCTGGCCAGTGCGGCGACACCGGCGCCGAAGGATGCTGAAGTGTTCATCGTTTCTCCCGAGGACGGCGCTACCGTCTCGCAGGAATTCAAGGTCAAGTTCGGCGTCAAGAACATCGCGCTGGCCCCGGCGGGTGACACCACCAAGAACACCGGCCACCATCACCTGCTGATCGACGTCGATGATTTGCCGGCCGAAGGCGCGCCGATCCCGACTGACGCCCATCACATGCATTTCGGCAAGGCGCAGACCGAAGCCACGATCAAACTGGCCCCGGGCAAGCACACCTTGCAACTGATCCTCGGCGACAGCGGCCACATGCCGTTCGACCCATCGATCGTTTCGGAAAAAATCACCGTAAACGTGAAATAAAAAAAGGGAGCCCTGCGGGGCTCCCTTTTTTAATTCAGCTTCAAGTGGCTAGCTGCAAGCGGCAAGGTAAAGCAAAAGCGCTGTTCACTTGCCGCTAGTAGCTTGAAGCTTGCCGCTGCTTCTTCAGAAGAGAACACGGCTACGGATAGTGCCGTTGACGTGTTGCAGTTTCTCTTGCGCCAGCTCCGAGTATTCGGCGTCTACGTCGATCACCACGTAGCCGACTTTCTCGTTGGTCTGCAGGAACTGACCGGAGATGTTGATGCCGTTTTCGGCGAAGACCTTGTTGATCTCGCTCATCACACCCGGGATGTTCTCGTGGATGTGCAGCAGGCGGTGCTTGCCAGGGTGAGCCGGCAGGGCCACTTCCGGGAAGTTCACCGACGACACCGAAGTACCGTTGTCGCTGTACTTGACCAGTTTCTCTGCCACTTCCAGACCGATGTTGGCTTGCGCTTCGGCGGTCGAGCCACCGATGTGCGGGGTCAGGATCACGTTGTCGAGGCCGCGCAGCGGGCTTTCGAACTCTTCATCGTTGGAGCGTGGTTCCACCGGGAACACGTCGATGGCCGCGCCGATCAGGTGCTTGTCCTTGATCGCGTCCGCCAGGGCGTCCAGCTCGACCACGGTGCCGCGTGCGGCGTTGATCAGGATGCCGCCCTTTTTGATGGCGCGGATTTCCTTCTCGCCGATCATCCACTGGGTCGCCGCAGTTTCCGGGACGTGCAGGGTGACGATGTCGGACATGCCCAGCAGCTCGTGCAGGTTGTTGACCTGCGTAGCGTTGCCCAGTGGCAGCTTGGTCACGGTGTCATAGAAGAACACCTGCATGCCCAAGCCTTCAGCCAGCACCGACAGCTGCGTGCCGATCGAGCCGTAGCCGACGATGCCCAGCTTCTTGCCACGGATCTCGAACGAGTTGGCGGCGGACTTGATCCAGCCGCCACGGTGGCAGGATGCATTCTTCTCAGGGATGCCGCGCAGCAGCAGGATCGCTTCGGCCAGTACCAGCTCGGCTACGGAACGGGTGTTGGAGTACGGCGCGTTGAACACGGCAATACCGCGCTCGCGGGCCGCACTGAGGTCAACCTGGTTGGTGCCGATGCAGAAACAGCCGACCGCGACCAGTTTCTTCGCGTGATCGAAGATCTCTTCGGTCAGTTGCGTGCGCGAGCGAATGCCGATGAAGTGAGCGTCAGCAATCTTTTCCTTGAGCTGGGCTTCCGGCAAGGAACCAGTCAGGTATTCGATGCTGGTGTAGCCCGCCGCCTTGAGGACGTCGACAGCCGATTGGTGGACGCCTTCGAGAAGAAGGAACTTGATCTTGCTCTTATCGAGAGAAGTCTTGCTCATCTGCGTAAACCTGTATCCCGGAGAAAAATGGCAGGGAGGGAGCAGCCTGGAGCTGACCCGCACGGCAACAAAGCCGTCACCGCGGATCTGGCCTTGGGCACTGTCCTGCGGGGTCGGTATGCTAGCATAGCCACCCCGCTAAACACTCATTCCTGCGACGTGAAGCGTTCTCAGGATGACCATGAATTGTTCGAGAGTTCTGTCGATGACCAATCCTGCGCTGATTGATGAACTGAAGACCCTGGTTGAGCCTGGCAAAGTCCTCACCGACGCCGACTCCCTGAACACTTACGGCAAGGATTGGACCAAGCACTTCGCCCCGGCGCCGAGCGCTATCGTGTTTCCCAAGACCATCGAGCAAGTGCAGGCCGTGGTGCGTTGGGCCAACACCCACAAGGTCGCACTGGTGCCGTCCGGCGGGCGCACCGGGTTGTCCGCCGCTGCGGTGGCGGCCAATGGCGAAGTGGTGGTTTCGTTCGATTACATGAACCAGATTCTCGACGTCAACCTCACCGACCGCACCGCCGTCTGCCAGCCGGGTGTGGTCACTGAGCATCTGCAGAACGTCGCCGAGGAAAACGGCCTGTACTATCCGGTCGACTTCGCCTCGGCGGGTTCCAGTCAGATTGGCGGCAATATCGGCACCAATGCCGGCGGGATCAAAGTGATTCGCTACGGCATGACCCGCAACTGGGTTGCCGGCATGAAAGTCGTCACCGGCAAGGGCGACGTGCTGGAACTGAACAAGGACCTGATCAAGAACGCCACCGGTTACGACCTGCGTCAGCTGTTCATCGGTGCCGAAGGCACCCTCGGTTTCGTTGTCGAAGCGACCATGCGCCTCGATCGCGCGCCGAAAAACCTCACGGCGATGGTCCTCGGCACCGCCGATTTCGATTCGATCATGCCGGTGCTGCATGCCTTCCAGGGCAAACTCGACCTGACGGCGTTCGAATTCTTCTCCGACAAGGCCTTGGCCAAGGTCATGGGCCGTGGTGACGTGCCGGCGCCGTTCGAGACCGAGTGCCCGTTCTACGCCCTGCTGGAATTCGAAGCGACCACCGAAGAAGTGGCCAACAGCGCGCTGGAGACCTTCGAACACTGCGTAGAACAGGGCTGGGTGCTCGACGGCGTGATGAGCCAGAGCGAAACCCAGCTGCACAATCTGTGGAAGCTGCGCGAGTACATCTCCGAAACCATCTCCCACTGGACGCCGTACAAGAACGACATCTCGGTTACCGTCTCGAAAGTGCCGGCGTTCCTGCGCGAAATCGACGCGATCGTTGGCGAGCACTACCCGGATTTCGAAATCGTCTGGTTCGGCCACATTGGCGACGGCAATCTGCACCTGAACATCCTCAAGCCGGAAAATCTGAGCAAGGACGAGTTCTTCGCCAAGTGCGCCACCGTCAACAAGTGGGTGTTCGAAACCGTCGAGAAATACAACGGCTCGATCTCGGCCGAGCACGGCGTGGGCATGACCAAGCGTGATTACCTGACCTACAGCCGCTCGCCGGCCGAGATCGAGTACATGAAAGCGGTCAAGGCAGTGTTCGACCCGAACGGCATCATGAACCCGGGCAAGATTTTCCCGGTTTGATCGGTAATCTCTGTTGAACCAATAAAGGCAGGAGTCGGTAAATGAGCTATCAGCACCAGTACGTCGACGGCACGCGCATTCACTTCCCGATCGGGAAAGTCGTGTGCATTGGCCGCAATTACGCCGAACACGCCAAGGAACTGGACAATCCGGTGCCGACCGAGCCGCTGCTGTTCATCAAGCCGGGCAGTTGCGTGGTGCCGCTGGAAGGCGGGTTCAGCATTCCGACCGAGCGTGGTTCGGTGCACTACGAAGCGGAAATCGCCGTGTTGATCGGCAAGCCGCTGTCAACCAAGCCGAGCCGTGAAGAAGTCCTCGATGCGATCTCCGGCTTCGCCCCGGCGCTGGACCTGACCCTGCGCGACAAGCAGGCCGAGCTGAAAGCCAAGGGCTTGCCTTGGGAAATCGCCAAATCGTTCGATGGTGCAGCGGTGATCGCGCCGTTTGTGGTCGGCAGCACCTTCGCTGACCTGACCGACATCGGCATCCGCCTGACCATCAACGGCGAAGTGCGCCAGGACGGCAACAGCAGCGCGATGCTCAACCCGATCGTGCCGATGATCCAGCACATGGCCGGCTGCTTCTCGCTGCAGGCCGGCGACGTGATCCTCACCGGCACGCCAGTGGGCGTCGGCCCGCTGAACGTCGGCGATGAAATCGTCCTCGAACTGCCGGGGGCGAGCAGCTTCAGCAGCAGCGTGCGCTAACCGCAGAACCCCTTGTAGGGGGTGAGCTTTGTGGTGAGGGGATTTATCCCAGCAGGCCCCTCTTCAAGATCAAGAGGGGCGCGCTTCGCGCGCCAACGGGGATAAATTCCCTCGCCACAAGGGCCATTCCATATCTGTAATGTGTTGCTGCTGGCAAATGCACACGGCAATCCCGCCATTTCCCGTTTTTTTCACATCCTCTCTGGATAATTCCCGCGATTCTGGCGTCTCAGCCGGCCTCTTTGTGCTATTACCCTTGGCCTGAATTAACGGAACGCATCCCTTGATGGCATCTTCAACTCAGCAGAAATCCCCCTCCCGTTCGCGCTTCGTCCTGCGCTGGTATGTCTGGCTGTTGCTGGTCATCGCCGCAGCCTATGGGCTGGCGTTCGCCATGCACTGGGATGATCGCGGCGTGCTGTGGGTGCTGGAGCGCTTCGAGAGCAAGGCCGAGCAGAAGGAGAGCGTGTGGCTGCCGGATTATCAGGTGGTGATCGATGCCAAGCCGCTGCCGGGCATGGAAAAGGACGAAGCTTCGGATCTGGCCTACAACCCGCAGACCAGGACCCTGTTTGCGGTGATGGGCAAGAATGCCTTTCTGGTCGAGCTGACGCTTCAGGGCGACGTGTTGCGCAAGATGCCGTTGGTGGGCTGGAGTAATCCGGAAGGCTTGACGGTCATGGAAAACGGTTTGCTGGCCATTGTCGATGAGCGTGAGCATACGCTGTCGATCGTCAAGGTCGATGCCGCGACTCGTGAGCTGAACATCGCCGATTTCCCCAAATACGACCTCGGGCCGTCGAAAGATCAGAACAAGGCTTTTGAGGCCATCACCTGGGATCCGCGCAACCAGCGCCTTATTCTGGGGGAGGAACGCCCCCCGGCGCTGTTCACCTGGAAAAGCGATGGCGGCCAGACCCTGCAGGGCGAGAAGCAGAAACTGGCCAGCGATCAGCTGGATCTGCGCAACCTGTCGGCGCTGGCTGTCGATCCGCGCACTGGCCATCTGCTGGTGTTGTCCGCCGATTCGCACCTGTTGCTGGAACTGGACGAGGCCGGCAAGCAAGTCAGCTTCATGACATTGCTCGGCAATTTCAACGGTCTGAAAGACACCATCCCCCGCGCCGAAGGCATGACCATGGATGAGGAAGGCACGCTGTACATGGTCAGCGAACCGAACCTGTTCTACCGATTCGAAAAACATCGGTAATGCTTTCCCTGTAGGAGCCGCCGCAGGCTGCGATCTTTTGATCTTGCCTTTCAAAAGCAAGATCAAGAGATCGCAGCCTTCGGCAGCTCCTACACGGGTTGGCTTGTGGTCTGGGGCAAGTGGCCATTAAGCTTCAATTCAGACGGGCGTGATATTTCATCGGCCTGTCATGAATCCGAGCCTGCCTGAATGCGTCGACTTGCCCGCCCCAAACCGCTGATCCTCGTCCTGTTGATGATTGTCCTGATCGCGTTGCTCGCGATCGGCCAATACCTGCGCCTGTTCGAGCGCGCCTGGTTCAACCTGCACACGCTGTGGCAACCGGTGAGCAGCGAGGCGATCGGCCTGGATCAATATCGGGTGATCATCGAAGCGCGACCGATCGACGGGCTCGACGATGACGTCTCGGCGCTGACCTACGATCCGGTGCGCAAAAGCCTGTTCACCGTGACCAACAAGAATTCCGAACTGATCGAACTGTCGCTGGAAGGCAAGATTCTGCGGCGCATCGCTCTGGTGGGGTTTGGCGATCCGGAAGCCGTCGAGTACATCAGCGCCGACACCTACGTGATCACCGACGAGCGTCAGCAACGCCTGATCAAGATCCACCTTGAAGCCGACACCACTTTTCTCGATGCCGAAGATGCGGAGCAAATGACCTTGGGCGTGCACATGGCCAGCAACAAGGGTTTCGAGGGGCTGGCTTACGACTCGGTGGGCAAGCGGCTGTTCGTGGCCAAAGAGCGCGACCCGATGCTGATCTACGAGGTCCACGGCTTCCCGCATTTCAAACCGGACAAGACCTACGCGGTGCACGTGATCAACAACCCCAAGCGCGATGCCGGGATGTTCGTGCGTGATCTGTCGAGTCTGCAGTACGACGAGCGCAGCGGGCACTTGCTGGCACTGTCGGACGAGTCGCGGTTGATTATCGAACTGGATGTCGACGGGCGCCCCTTGAGCACCATGTCGATCAGCGGCGGGCGTCAGGGTTTGCAGAAAACCGTGCCGCAGGCGGAAGGGATTGCGATGGATGATGACGGCACGTTGTACCTGGTGAGCGAGCCGAATCTGTTTTACGTCTTCAAGAAGCCCACACAAAACTGACCAACACCACAAAACACTGTGGGAGCGAGCCTGCTCGCGAATGCGGTTGGCCAGTCAATGAAGATGTTGGCTGAACAGGCGCATTCGCGAGCAGGCTCGCTCCCACAGGTTTATTTGTCTGCCCATGATTCGGGCAGTCTGTTACTCAGCCTTCAGGGTTTTCACGCCTTCACTGGTGCCCAGCAACAGCAGATCCGCCGGGCGCGCGGCGAACAGGCCGTTGGTGACCACGCCGACGATGGCATTGATCTGCGCTTCCAGCTCCACCGGGTTGGTGATCTGCAGGTTGAACACGTCGAGGATGATGTTGCCGTTGTCGGTCAATACGCCTTCGCGGTACACCGGGTCGCCACCGAGTTTGACCAGTTGGCGGGCAACGTGGCTGCGGGCCATCGGGATGACTTCCACCGGCAGCGGGAACTCGCCGAGTACCGGCACCAGTTTGCTGGCGTCGGCGATGCAGATGAAGGTCTTGGCCACGGCGGCGACAATCTTCTCGCGGGTCAGGGCGGCGCCGCCGCCCTTGATCAGGTTCAGGTGCGCATCGCTTTCATCGGCGCCGTCGACGTAGAACTCCAGATCGCTGACGGTATTCAGCTCATACACCGGAATCCCATGGCCCTTGAGGCGCGCGGCGGTGGCTTCGGAGCTGGCAACGGCGCCATCGAACGCGCCCTTGTGCTGGGCCAGTGCATCGATGAAGCAGTTGGCGGTGGAGCCGGTGCCGACGCCGACGATGCTCTTGTCGTCGAGTTTCGGCAGGATGAAGTCGACAGCGGCCTGGGCCACGGCCTGTTTGAGTTGATCCTGGGTCATGCGGGCTCCGGAAGCGGGCAAGGGTTGGGCAGAAAGGCCGGCATTATAGGCCTCGCGGTGGTAGAGGGGGAAACAAGCTGTGGCGAGGGGATTTATCCCCGTTCGGCAACGCAGTCGTCGTAAGACCCTGGAACGCGGTGTAACTGAAAAAATGCAGGGGAGCGCTTCGCACTCCAGCGGGGATAAATCCCCTCGCCACGACAGTGCTCACTCAAGAATGGGTTTCCAGACCTTAAAACCACCTGTTTAGTGTGGTCGCCTCGGCAAAAGGCGGGTTAGACTCGCTGGTCCCGCCCAATCGCCAGTGATGCTTTCCGATGCTCGAACAGTACGTCAAGAAGATCCTCACCTCGCGCGTTTATGACGTTGCCGTAGAAACCCCGCTGCAGAACGCTCGCCAGCTCTCCGAGCGGCTGGGCAACGACATCTGGCTCAAGCGTGAAGACTTGCAGCCGGTGTTCTCGTTCAAGATTCGCGGCGCCTACAACAAGCTGACGCAACTGAGCGACGAAGAGCGCGCTCGTGGCGTGGTCACCGCGTCGGCGGGCAATCATGCGCAGGGGCTGGCCTTGGCGGCGAAAGTGTTGGGCGTCAAAGCCACCATCGTCATGCCCAAGACCACCCCGGAAATCAAGGTCGAAGGCGTGCGTTCGCGCGGCGGCAAAGTGGTGCTGCACGGTGACTCGTTTCCGGAAGCGCTGGCCTACTCGCTGAAACTGGTCGATGAAAAAGGCTACGTCTACATCCACCCGTACGACGATCCGCACACCATTGCCGGGCAGGGCACCGTGGCGATGGAAATCCTGCGTCAGCACCCGCAGCCGCTGGATGCGATTTTCGTCCCGGTCGGCGGTGGCGGCCTGATCGCCGGTATCGCGGCCTACGTGAAATACCTGCGTCCGGACATCAAGGTGATTGGCGTCGAACCGGACGATTCCAACTGCCTGCAAGCGGCAATGGCAGCGGGCGAGCGCGTGGTTCTGCCGACTGTCGGCATCTTCGCCGACGGCGTGGCGGTGGCGCAGATCGGCCAGTACACCTTTGAGATCTGCAAGGATTACGTCGATGAAGTGATTACTGTCAGCACCGACGAGATCTGCGCAGCAATCAAGGATATCTACGACGATACCCGCTCGATCACTGAGCCTGCCGGCGCGTTGGGCGTAGCCGGGATCAAGAAGTATGTTGAGCAGCGTGGCGTCAGCGGCCAGACTTTCGTCGCCATCGACTCCGGCGCCAACGTCAACTTCGACCGTTTGCGCCACGTCGCCGAGCGCGCCGAACTGGGCGAAGGTCGCGAGGCGATCATCGCCGTGACCATCCCGGAAAAGGCCGGCAGCTTCAAGGCGTTCTGCGAAGCCATCGGCAAGCGCCAGATCACTGAATTCAATTACCGCTACAACACCGGCAGCGAAGCACACATCTTTGTTGGCGTGCAGACCCACCCGGACAACGACCCGCGCAGCGCCTTGCTGGCGAGCCTGACCGAGCAGGGTTTCCCGGTCATCGACCTGACCGACAACGAACTGGCCAAGTTGCACATCCGCCACATGGTCGGCGGCCGCGCGGCGCAGGTGGTCGATGAAGTGGTGCTGCGCTTCGAATTCCCGGAGCGCCCGGGCGCGCTGTTCAACTTCCTCAACAAGCTCGGCGGGCGCTGGAATATCTCGATGTTTCACTACCGCAATCACGGCGCAGCGGACGGCCGCGTGGTCGCCGGCCTGCAAGTGCCCCATGACGAGCGTCATCTGGTGCCGGCGGCACTGGCGGAAATCGGCTACCCGTATTGGGATGAAAGCGACAACCCGGCCTATCAGCTGTTTCTTGGCTGAGCGGCTACGCTGATGGGCATGGATCTACGGAAGAGAACGACATGGAAACCCTGACCACCCTGAAAGTCCTTCACGTCGCGGCGACCGTGGTCATCCTCGCGAGCGGGCTGGTGCTCGCCGCCCTGACCTGGCGTAATCGCAGCGAAGGCCCGGCCAGTACGATGCGCCGTCCGTGGCTGTTCATCTGGTGTCTGATGCTGATCGGCATGCTCAGCATGCCTTTCACCGGCTGGTGGCTGGTACACCTGGTGGGCTGGCCATTGGGCCAATTGTGGATTCTGGGTTCCAGCGTGATCTATGCCGTGGCCACGCTCAGCGCGGTCTGGCTGCTGGTCCGGCTGGATCGGCTGTGGACAAGCGGGATGGGCAATCGCAAGTTCAATCTGGCCCTGGCGATTGTCAGCGGCGTCGGGTTTGTCGCCATAGCGGCGTTGATGGGGGCCAAGCCGGTTTAAGGCTTGAGGCCGAGTTGACCCCCATCGCTGGCTTGCCAGCGATAGCAATCTCAGTCGCGCAACGAAATCACCGGCCAGCCACGCTTCTCGGCCTCGGCCCGCAGATTCGCATCCGGGTCTACCGCCACCGGATTCGCCACCTGCTCCAGCAGCGGCAGATCATTCATTGAATCGCTATAGAAATAGCTGTCCTCAAGCGAATGCCCGGTCTCTTCCAGCCAGCGATTGAGGCGCGTGACCTTGCCTTCACGGAAACACGGAATGTCGGTGCTGCGCCCGCTGTAGCGGCCGTCGATCATCTCGCATTCGGTGGCGATCAGGGTTTCCACGCCCAGGCGCACGGCGATCGGCGCCGTGACGAAGCGGTTGGTGGCGGTAATGATCACCAGTTTGTCGCCGGCATCGCGGTGTTTTTTCAGCAGCTCCAGTGCCTTGGGCAGCACGATCGGCTCAATGCAGTCGCGCATGTAATCGCTATGCCAGGCGTCGAGTACGGCCATTTCGGTGCGGCCGAGAATTTCCAGGCAGAAGTTCAGGTAGGCAGCGTTGTCGAGCTTGCCGGCCAGGTAATCCTGATAGAACTCGTCGTTGCGCGCCTTGTAGGCGATCGGGTCGAGGAAGCCGCGCTCGCACAGATAATCGCCCCAGGCGTGATCGCTGTCGCCGCCCAGAAGGGTGTTGTCCAAATCGAATAAAGCCAGGCGCATTGCAGTTACCCGCTGAAAAGTCAGTAAAAAGGCGACAAGAATACGGTCTTTTCACAAGAGTGCACATAAGGTAGGAACCTTCGTTGCCGCCTCATCAAGCTTTGTGGAACAATGCGGCGACATGCGTTTGCGAGGTTGTTGCCGTGATCGACCCCGATGGTTTCCGCCCCAATGTCGGGATCATTCTGACGAATGACGCCGGCCAGGTGCTATGGGCTCGCCGTATCAATCAGGACGCCTGGCAGTTTCCGCAAGGGGGGATCAACCCCGAGGAGACGCCGGAAGACGCCTTGTACCGCGAGCTGAACGAAGAAGTTGGCCTGGAACGTGAAGATGTTGAAATACTGGCCTGTACCCGAGGCTGGTTGCGCTATCGTTTGCCGCAACGCCTGGTGCGTACCCACAGCCAACCGCTGTGCATCGGCCAGAAACAGAAATGGTTTCTCCTGCGCCTGATCTCCAACGAGCAGCGGGTGCGGATGGATCTGACCGGTAAACCGGAGTTCGATGGCTGGCGCTGGGTCAGCTATTGGTATCCGTTGGGCCAGGTGGTGACATTCAAGCGCGAGGTGTATCGACGCGCTCTCAAAGAGCTTGCCCCGCGCCTTTTAGCGCGCGACTGACGACGGAGTTCGACCCCGAGCCATGCTCAATACGCTGCGCAAGATCGTCCAGGAAGTTAACTCCGCCAAGGATCTCAAGGCGGCGTTGGGGATTATTGTGTTGCGCGTCAAAGAGGCCATGGGCAGCCAGGTCTGCTCGGTCTACCTGCTTGATCCGGAAACCAATCGCTTCGTCCTGATGGCCACCGAGGGCTTGAACAAGCGCTCGATCGGCAAGGTCAGCATGGCCCCCAACGAGGGTCTGGTCGGTCTGGTCGGCACGCGTGAAGAACCCCTGAACCTGGAAAACGCGTCGGTTCACCCGCGCTATCGCTATTTCGCCGAAACCGGTGAAGAGCGTTACGCCTCGTTCCTCGGTGCACCGATCATCCACCACCGCCGCGTCGTCGGCGTGTTGGTCATCCAGCAGAAAGAACGCCGCCAGTTCGACGAAGGTGAAGAAGCCTTCCTCGTGACCATGAGCGCGCAGCTCGCCGGCGTGATCGCCCACGCCGAGGCCACCGGTTCGATCCGTGGTCTGGGCCGGCAGGGCAAGGGCATTCAGGAAGCCAAGTTCGTCGGCGTGCCGGGTTCGCCGGGTGCTGCCGTCGGTACCGCCGTGGTCATGCTGCCGCCGGCGGACCTGGACGTGGTGCCGGACAAGACCATCACCGACATCAACGCTGAGCTGGCGCTGTTCAAGACTGCCATCGAAGGCGTGCGCGCCGACATGCGCGCCTTGTCCGCCAAACTCGCGACCCAGTTGCGCCCGGAAGAGCGCGCGTTGTTCGACGTCTACCTGATGATGCTCGACGATGCCTCGCTGGGCAGCGAAATCACCACGGTGATCAAGACGGGGCAGTGGGCTCAGGGCGCCCTGCGTCAGGTGGTCACTGAGCACGTCAACCGTTTCGAACTGATGGACGACGCCTACCTGCGCGAGCGCGCCTCGGACGTCAAAGACCTTGGCCGCCGTCTGCTCGCCTATCTGCAGGAAGAGCGTCAGCAGAATCTGGTCTACCCGGAAAAAACCATTCTGGTCAGCGAAGAGCTGACGCCGGCGATGCTCGGCGAGGTGCCGGAAGGCACGCTGGTCGGTCTGGTCTCGGTACTCGGTTCCGGTAACTCTCACGTCGCGATTCTGGCCCGGGCCATGGGCATTCCGACGGTGATGGGCCTGGTCGACCTGCCGTACGCCAAGGTCGACGGCATCGAAATGATCGTCGACGGCACCCGTGGCGAGGTCTACACCAACCCCAGCGAAGTGCTGCGCAAGCAGTTCGCCGAAGTCGTCGAAGAAGAGAAACAACTGGCGCTGGGCCTCGACACCCTGCGCGACCTGCCGTGCGTGACCCTCGATGGCCACCGCATGCCGCTGTGGGTCAACACCGGCCTGCTCGCCGATGTGGCGCGGGCGCAGAAGCGTGGCGCCGAAGGAGTCGGCCTGTACCGCACCGAAGTGCCGTTCATGATCAACCAGCGCTTCCCGAGCGAGAAGGAACAGCTGGCGATCTACCGCGAACAGCTCGCCGCGTTCCACCCGCAACCGGTGACCATGCGCAGCCTCGACATCGGTGGTGACAAGTCGCTGTCGTACTTCCCGATCAAGGAAGACAACCCGTTCCTCGGCTGGCGCGGTATCCGCGTCACCCTCGACCACCCGGAAATCTTCCTCGTGCAGACGCGCGCGATGCTCAAGGCCAGCGAAGGCCTGAACAACCTGCGGATTCTGCTGCCGATGATCTCCGGCACTCACGAACTCGAAGAAGCCCTGCACCTGATCCACCGTGCCTGGGGTGAAGTGCGCGACGAAGGCACAGACGTGCCGATGCCGCCGATCGGCGTGATGATCGAAATCCCGGCAGCGGTGTACCAGACCAAGGAACTGGCGCGGATGGTCGACTTCCTCTCCGTTGGCTCCAACGACCTGACCCAGTACCTGCTGGCGGTAGACCGCAACAACCCGCGCGTCGCCGACCTCTACGACTATCTGCACCCTGCGGTGCTGCAAGCTCTGCAAACCGTCGTCACTGACGCCCACGCCGAAGGCAAACCGGTGAGTATCTGCGGCGAGATGGCCGGGGATCCAGCGGCGGCGGTGCTGTTGATGGCGATGGGTTTCGACAGCCTGTCGATGAACGCCACCAACCTGCCGAAGGTGAAGTGGATGTTGCGCCAGGTGAACCTGAGCAAGGCGCAGGAGATGCTGGCGGAACTGATGAAGATCGATAACCCGCAGGTTATCCACAGCTCGCTGCAACTGGCGCTGAAGAATCTTGGGTTGGCGAAGATGAATTCGCCGGTGGTGACCAAGGCTCTCTAAAAGGTAGATGCCCTCTTCGCGAGCAGGCTCGCTCCCACAGGGATTCGTATCGATCACGAAACCCATGTGGGAGCGAGCCTGCTCGCGAAGGCGCCAGTTCAGGCACCGCTAAACCACAATCTCAACCTCGCCCAAATGCCCACCATACGGCCCAAAGCTGCGCTCTACCATCCGCCGCGTGCCGTCCGCTCGCACGATCAACGCTGTACTCGCTCGGGTCCCATAGCTCTGGCTGGCAATAAACACGCTCGACAACAACGACTCCGTCGCCATGCCTACCCCGGTATCCGGCAACTCCGCCTCGGGTGCGGTCTGCGCATCGCTCAGCAAGGCCAGCAATCGCTCAGGCTGCGGATCGTCCAGCACCGCGCTCAACGCCGCCCTGGCCTTGAGCAGTTTCGGCCAAGGCGTATCCAGCCCCGCGTTGGATAAACCATAAACCCCGGGCTGCAACATCACCGGCTCTGACGCCCGCGCATTGAAGTGCCACAACTCATGGGCATTGCCCAGCAGCAGATTGAACCCGGCATATTCGGCGGCACGAGCCACCACATCGCTCAAATAATCATCAATCGACAGATCACTAGCAAGAAACCGCGCCACCAGCTCGCCCCGGGATTTGGTCGCCGGTGGCTGCTGTGGATCGCGAATATTGGTCAGCGCGGCGAAGCGTCCGTTGGCGCCGATCCCCAACCAGGTGCCGCCGGCTTCAAGATCGCGCCCGGCGTGCACATGCGGAGCTTCCGCCCACGGCGCCAATGGCAGGCTGGGGCGGGCGTAGAACTCGTCGCGGTTGGCCGCGACGATCAGCGGCTGGGCATGGTCCGGGCGCCAGGCGAAAACAATCAGGCACATAAGGTGGTCCTTGCGTGTTTTTTGCCCACTCTACGCATCCGGCGTCCGTGCATCCATCGCCAGTGGAGCAGAAGGCTGCGCATCCGTTAACATGCCGCTCCTGTTTTGCCGATGCGTGCTGGAGACGGTCATGGAATTTCTGCTCTACCTGGCGCTCGGCGCCTGTGCGGGCGTGCTCGCCGGGCTGTTTGGCGTCGGCGGCGGGATCATCATCGTCCCGGTGCTGGTGTTCAGCTTCACTTTGCAGGGCTTCGATCAGTCGATTCTTACGCACTTGGCGGTAGGGACTTCGCTGGCGACGATCATCTTCACCTCGGTCAACGCCGTGCGTGAACATCACCGTCGCGGCGCGGTGCGCTGGGCGATTTTTCGCTGGATGACCGTGGGTATCCTGCTCGGTGCCGGTTTCGGGGCGCTGACCGCAGAAGCCATCTCCGGGCCGAACCTGCAAAAGATCATCGGCGTGTTCGCTCTGGTGATCGCCGTGCAACTGGCGCTGGACGTCAAACCCAAGGCCAGCCGAACGGTGCCGGGCAAACTCGGTCTGACTGCCGCCGGTACGGTGATTGGCTGGGCCTCGGCGATTTTCGGCATTGGTGGCGGCTCGCTGACCGTGCCGTTTCTGACCTGGCGCAGCGTGCCGATGCAGCAGGCGGTGGCGACCTCGTCGGCCTGTGGCCTGCCGATCGCTCTGGCCAGTGCAGCAAGTTTCATGATTCTGGGGTGGCACGATCCGTTGTTGCCGGCCCATAGTCTCGGTTTTGTGTATTTGCCGGCATTGTTGGGCATCGCCCTGACCAGCATGGTCTTCGCCCGGCTCGGCGCGCGTCTGGCACACAGGTTGTCGCCGCGCTTGCTGAAAAGGCTGTTCGCCGCTTTGCTGTTCTGCGTGGGTCTGAGCTTTCTGCTCTGACCGCGTGGCAATCCTGGCTTAATCCTGAGGTGGCAGCGTCGCCCGGGAATTTCGCTTTCAACTCTAACAAGGAGTCGCAATGCTGCCTTACCCGCAGATCGACCCGGTGGCCCTGGCCATCGGTCCGCTGAAAATCCACTGGTACGGTCTGATGTACCTGATCGGCATCGGCGGCGCGTGGCTGTTGGCGTCGCGCCGGCTCAACCGCTTCGACCCGACCTGGACCAAGGAGAAACTCTCCGATCTGGTGTTCTGGCTATCGATGGGCGTGATCGTCGGCGGCCGTCTGGGTTACGTGCTGTTCTATGATCTGAGCGCGTACCTGGCCAACCCGACGCTGATTTTCGAAGTATGGAAGGGCGGCATGTCGTTCCACGGCGGATTCATCGGCGTGATGCTCGCGGCCTTGTGGTTCGGCAAGCGCAATGGCAAGTCGTTCTTCCAGCTGATGGACTTCGTCGCGCCGATGGTGCCGATCGGCCTGGGCGCCGGGCGCATCGGCAACTTCATCAACGCCGAGTTGTGGGGCAAGGCCACCGACGTGCCATGGGCGATGGTGTTCCCGCCGTTCAGCGATCCGGCGCAGTTGCCGCGTCACCCGTCGCAGCTGTACCAGTTCGCCCTCGAAGGCGTGGCGCTGTTCCTGATCCTGTGGATCTTCTCGCGTAAACCGCGTCCGACCATGGCGGTCTCCGGCATGTTCGCGCTGTTCTACGGCATCTTCCGTTTCATCGTCGAGTTTGTCCGCGTGCCTGATGCGCAGTTGGGCTATCTGGCGTGGAACTGGCTGACCATGGGTCAGGTGCTCTGCGTGCCGATGATTGTCGGCGGGCTGTTGCTGATCTGGCTGGCCTATCGTCGCGCCCCGGCAGCACCGCTCGCGCCGACGGCTTAAACTACGAACCCCGGCGCGCGACGCCGGGGCTCCAAGGACACAGGTAACTCATGAAGCAATATCTCGAACTGGTCTCGCACGTCATTCAGAACGGCACCAAACAGGCCAACCGCACCGGCATCAACACCATCAGTTTTCCGGGAGCGATGCTGCGTTTCGATCTGCAGGAAGGTTTCCCGGCGATCACCACGCGCAAAATGGCTTTCAAATCGGCCATCGGCGAGATGTGCGGCTTTCTGCGTGGCGTGAACAACGCCGCTGAATTCCGCGCACTGGGCTGCAAGGTCTGGGACCAGAATGCCAACGAAAACGCGCAATGGCTGGCCAACCCGTTCCGTCAGGGCGACGACGACCTCGGTGAAATCTACGGCGTGCAATGGCGCAAATGGCCGGCGTACAAGCAGATCCCGCTGAGCAACACCGCCGCCATTGAACAAACCCTGGCCAACGGCTACAAGCAGATCGCTCAGGGCGAAGAAGACGGCCAGGCCTACGTCGTGCTGTGCAAGGCGATCGATCAGGTGCGCCAGTGCGTCGACACGATCATCAAGGATCCGGGCAGCCGCCGCATTCTGTTCCACGGCTGGAACGTCGCCCAGCTCGATGAAATGGCCCTGCCGCCATGCCATCTGCTGTACCAGTTCCACCCGAACGTCGAGACCAAGGAGATCTCCCTGACTCTCTACATCCGTTCCAACGACCTGGGCCTGGGCACACCGTTCAACCTCACCGAGGGCGCCGCGCTGCTGAGCCTGATCGGTCGCCTCACCGGTTACACGCCGCGCTGGTTCACCTATTTCATCGGCGATGCGCACGTCTACGAGAACCACCTGGACATGCTCAACGAACAGCTCAAGCGCGAGCCGTTTGCCATGCCGAAACTGAAGATCTCCGATCGCGTGCCGGAGTTTGCCAAGACTGGTGTGTATCAGCCGGAGTGGCTGGAATTGGTCGAGCCGAGCGACTTCTCGCTGGAAGGCTATGAGCACCATCCGCCGATGACCGCGCCGATGGCGGTCTAGTCACCATTGATCGTTCCCACGCTCCGCGTGGGAATGAATCCCGTGACGCTCTGCGTCACTTTGGACGCGGAGCGTCCATGGCGGCATTCCCACGCGGAGCGTGGGAACGAGCTTCGCCCGTCAGTGGCCGTGGCTACGGCCGACGTGGGAATGTTCAACTTCGGTCGCGACAACCCCGCCACTCACCTCCAGCCGCTGCAAGATCCCGCACTGATCGGCCTCCGGCCCTTCGCCACAGCGTTGGCGCAGGTCGAGCAGTTGTCTCTGCAACGCCAATAACCCATCAATTCGCGCCTTCACGTGCTGAATATGTTCGTCGATCAGCGCATTGACGCTCTCGCACTGATCCTGCGGGCTGTCGCGCAGGGCGAGGAGGCTGCGGATTTCTTCGAGGGTCATGTCGAGGGTGCGGCAGTTGCGGATGAAGGTCAGGCGTTCAGCGTGGGCTTGGGTGTAGACGCGATAGTTACCGTCGCTGCGCGCCGGTTCCGGCAGGAGGTTTTCGCGCTCGTAGTAGCGGATGGTTTCCACCGCACAGTCGGTGAGTTTCGCCAGTTCGCCGATCTTCATGACCGCCATCTCCAAAAGGGTGCTTGACCCTATAGTGGCTACAGGGTCTTTACTTGGCAACAGGCACCTTCATGGACGCGACCAATGAGCGATTCCCTGCACACCCGCAAGCCCGGCGACGGTCACGATCACAGTCATAAATTGCAGCCCGTGCATAAACATGCGCATGGCGGCGATTCCTGCTGCTCGTCAAAAGCCGCCGCACCTGCGCGGGTGCAACTGAGCGAAAAGACCAGCGCAGACGCGCGCCTGAGCAGCTTCCGCATCGAGGCAATGGACTGCCCGACCGAGCAGACGCTGATCCAGAACAAACTCGGCAAACTGGCCGGGGTGCAGCAGCTGGAATTCAACCTGATCAACCGCGTGCTTGGCGTGACCCACAATCTGCCGGGCACCGAGCCGATCACCGAGGCGATCAAATCCCTCGGCATGCACGCCGAGCCGCTGGAGGCGGGTGTCGATGCGCCGGCACCGGCTGCGGTGAAAAAACACTGGTGGCCACTGGCGCTGTCCGGTGTGACCGCGCTGGGCGCCGAAGTCATCCACTTCACCAGCGCTGCCCCCGACTGGGTGGTGGCGATTGTTGCGCTGATGTCGATCCTCAGCGGCGGCCTCGGCACCTATAAAAAGGGCTGGATTGCCCTGAAGAACCGCAACCTCAACATCAATGCGCTGATGAGCATTGCGGTGACGGGCGCGATCCTCATCGGCCAGTGGCCGGAAGCGGCGATGGTGATGTTCCTCTTCACCGTCGCCGAGCTGATCGAAGCACGCTCGCTGGACCGCGCGCGCAATGCGATCAGTGGCTTGATGCAAATGACTCCCGAGCAAGCCACGGTTTTGCAGGCCGACGGCAACTGGCGCGAACAAGAGGTCAAAAGCGTCGAACTGGGCGCCCGCTTGCGGGTGAAACCTGGCGAGCGCATAGCTCTGGACGGCACGGTGGTCAGCGGCAGCTCGACCATTGACCAGGCGCCGATAACCGGTGAAAGCCTGCCGGTGGAAAAAACCGTCGGTGACAAAGTCTTCGCTGGCACCATCAATCAGGCCGGCTCGCTGGAATACACGGTGACCGCTGCGGCGAACAACTCGACCCTGGCGCGAATCATTCACGCCGTCGAACAGGCCCAGGGCGCGCGGGCACCGACGCAGCGTTTCGTTGACCAATTCTCGAAAATCTACACCCCGGCGGTATTCGTCTTCGCCTTGGCCGTGGCGATCATCCCGCCGTTGTTCATGGGCGCGGCGTGGTTCGACTGGATCTACCGCGCGCTGGTGCTGCTGGTGGTGGCCTGTCCGTGCGCACTGGTGATTTCCACCCCGGTGACCATCGTCAGCGGCCTCGCGGCGGCGGCGCGCAAGGGCATTCTGGTCAAGGGCGGCGTGTATCTGGAAGGCGGCTTCAAGCTCGATTATCTGGCGCTGGACAAGACCGGCACGATCACCCACGGCGAACCGGTGCAGACCGATTACCTGTCGCTCGATCCGACAGCCGATGCCAGCGCGCCGGCCATCGCTGCCGCGCTGGCCGGGCGCTCCGATCACCCGGTGTCGTTGGCCATCGCCAACGCCGCTGTGGATAAAGATTTCGCCGCACTGCCTGTGGACAACTTCGCCGCGCTGGGCGGGCGGGGCGTCAAAGGCGACATCAACGGCCAGACTTATCACTTGGGCAACCATCGTCTGGTCGAAGAGCTTGGCCTGTGCTCACCGCAGCTGGAAGAGAAGCTGTTCGCGCTGGAAAAGCAGGGCAAATCCGTGGTGTTGCTACTCGACAAATCAGGCCCGCTGGCGCTGTTCGCCGTGGCCGACACGGTCAAGGAAACCAGCCGCGAAGCGATTCGTCAGTTGCATGCACTCGGGGTGAAAACCCTGATGCTGACCGGCGACAACGTCCACACCGCACAAGCGATTGCCGCCCAGGTCGGGATCGACGAGGCGCGCGGCGATTTGCTGCCGACCGACAAGCTGCAAGCCATTGAAGATTTGTACAAGCAGGGCCACCGGGTCGGCATGGTCGGCGATGGCATCAACGACGCCCCGGCACTGGCCCGCGCCGAGATCGGTTTCGCTATGGCCGCGGCTGGCACCGACACCGCGATCGAAACCGCCGATGTCGCCCTGATGGACGACGATCTGCGCAAGATTCCTGCGTTCATCAGTCTGTCGCGCAATACCGCGAGCATTCTCAAACAGAACATCGCACTGGCGCTGGTGATCAAGGCGATCTTTCTTGCGGTAACCTTCGCCGGGTTCGCCACCATGTGGATGGCGGTGTTTGCCGATATGGGCGTGAGCCTGCTGGTGGTGTTCAACGGTTTGCGCCTGCTGCGCAAATAAACGTGAGGGATGGTTGTGCTGAGTGCCGAGCTGAAAGCGTTTTACATGGTCGCCCGCCTGGGCAGCATCACGCTGGCGGCGAAAAAGCTCGGCCTCAGCCAACCGACCGTGACCACGCAGATCCGCAATCTGGAGAGTCAGTATTCGGTGGAACTGTTCTACCGTGGCGGGCGCCGTTTAAGCGTCAGTGACGAAGGCGCGCGGCTGCTGCCGATGGTCAAGACCCTGTTGCAGCAAGAGGCCGACATCGAGTTTTTCCTGCGCAACAGCGGTCAGGTGCAGGGCACGCTGCGTATTGCCGCCACCGCGCCGTATTACATTCTCGATCTGGTAAAAACCTTCCGCGAGCGTTTGCCGCAGGTGGAAGTGTCGGTGGAAATCGGCAACTCGCAGCAGGTGCTTGAGGCTCTGGAGGATTACCGCGTGGATGTCGCGGCCTCGTCGCAGTTGCTCGACGATGCGCGGTTGATTCGCCGGGTACTCGGCACCGATCCGCTGGTGCTGGCGGTGCATCGCAATCATCCGTTGGCGGCGCAGGAACATGTGACGCTGAACGCGCTGGCCGGGCATACGTTGTTGATGCGCGAGCCGGGTTCGACTACTCGGCGCTTGACCGAAGAGTTGCTGGCCAGCGCCGGGGTCAGCTTCGGGCCGTTGCTGGAGATCGGCAGCCGCGAGTCGATTCGTGAGGCGGTGCTGCGCAATATCGGCATCAGCATCATTGCGCGGCAGGAGGTGCCGCATGATCCGCAACTGAGGGTGCTGACCATCGAGAATGCGCCGCAGATTCCGGAGTATCTGTATTGCCTGAAGGAAAGAAAGGGCGCGCGGTTGCCGGCGGCGTTTCTTGGCCTGGCCCAAGAGATGTCTCCTGCGTAATGATCGTTCCCACGCTCCGCGTGGGAATGCAGCCCGGGACGCTCTGCGTCCCAAAAGCCGAACGCGGAGCGTCCGATGAGGCATTCCCACGCAGAGCGTGGGAACGATCTGCAGTGAACCAAAATCCTCGAATACCACTATCAGCCGTTTTTGCCTCGCTGCCACATGACGGACGCATTACAACTCTAGGATTGGCCTCATCCGTTTGCTGAGGTCCGTCCATGAATCCTGCCATCGCAACTGCCCTGACCAACCCCGGCGCGCCGATGAAAGTGCGCGGCGTGCACAAGCGTTTCGGTGCGTTCACTGCGCTGGACAACGTCTCCCTCGATGTCGCCGCCGGCGAACTGGTGTGCCTGCTCGGCCCGTCGGGCTGTGGCAAGACCACGCTGCTGCGCTGCATTGCCGGGCTGGAGCAGCAGGACAGCGGCGAGCTGTATCTGGGCGATCGCGATGTCTCGCACCTCGCCCCGCAAGCGCGGGATTACGGGATTCTGTTCCAGTCCTACGCGTTGTTTCCCAATCTGACGGTCGAGGCGAACATTGCCTACGGCCTCGCCGGCAGCGGGCGCGATGAAGTGCGCCGGCGTGTCGGCCAGATGCTGGAACTGGTCGGCCTCAGCGGCAGTGAGAAAAAGTACCCAGGCCAATTGTCCGGCGGTCAGCAACAGCGGGTGGCGCTGGCTCGGGCCCTGGCGCCGTCGCCGTCGCTGTTATTACTCGACGAACCGATGTCGGCCCTCGACGCGCGGGTGCGCGAGCACTTGTGCACCGAGCTGCGTCAGCTGCAACGCAACCTCGGCATCACCACGCTGATGGTCACGCACAATCAGGACGAAGCGATGCTGATGGCCGATCGCATCGCGGTGATGAACAACGGCCGCGTCGAGCAGTACGCCACGCCGCAGGAAATCTACAACCGCCCGGCCACGCCGTTCGTGGCCGAGTTTGTCGGCCAGGGCAACTGGCTACCGTTCCAGCGCAGCAGCGACAGTCATGCCCGGGTCGGCGGGATGAATCTGCGCTTGGCCGAGGGCAGCGTACACGGCGCTTCGGGTCGACTGTTCTGCCGCCCGGAGGCGATCAACGTCAACCCGCTGGTGCACGAAGAGAACCTGTTCCCGGCCAAGGTTCGCGAAATCACTTTCCTCGGCAACCGCTGCCGGATGAGCTTCGAACTCGATCAACTGCCGGGCCATGCGCTGCTTGCCGAAATCGCGCCAGAAGCCATGCCGCGCCTCGGCGCCCAGCAGATCATGGTCGCCTTGCCGCCGCGCAGTTTGCAGGTGTTCGCCTGATGAACAGCAACCTCGCGCTGCCGCTACCGCACAAGCAGGTGCGACAGTCCTCGAAAGCCGAGATCGGCGATCGCCTGTTCGTTCTCGGCGGCAAAATCCTCCTGCTGGTGTTGCTCGGCCTCGCGGTGCTGCTGCCGTTGCTGGCGATCTTCTGGCGCGGCTTCAGCAACGACGCCGGGCAGGGCGGTGGATGGCTCGCGGCGAAGGAGTTGGTGACCAGTGCCAATTTCCATTGGCTGCTCGGCAACAGCCTGAAAGTGTCCCTCAGCGTTGCGGCCATTGTCGTACCGCTGGCCTACCTGTTTGCCTACGCGCTGCAACGCACGCTGATTCCGGGCAAAGGCATCTGGCGCGGGATCTCGCTGCTGCCGCTGATGGCGCCGTCGATGCTGCCGGGAATTGCGCTGGTCTATCTGTTCGGCAACCAGGGCATGCTGCGTGGGCTGCTCTCGGACAATATCTATGGGTTCTGGGGCATTGTGCTGGGCGAGGTGATCTACACCTTCCCCCATGCGCTGATGATTTTGCTCTCGGCATTGTCGCTGGCCGATGCGCGGCTGTTCGACGCCGCATCGAGCATGGGCGCCAGTCCGGCCAAAGCGTTTCGCAGCATCACCTGGCCGGCGACCCGCCAGGCGGTATTCGCTGCGTTCTGTCTGGTGTTCACCCTGACCATCACCGATTTCGGTGTGCCGGTGGTGGTCGGTGGCGACTATCAAGTGTTGGCGCTGGAAGCCTACAAAGCCGTGGTCGGCCAGCAGCAATTCGGTCGCGGCGCGTTGATCGGTATGGTGCTGTTGCTGCCGGCGCTGTTCAGTTTCGGTGTCGATGCATGGTTGCGTCGGCGTCACGGCGATTCCATGAGCGGGCGCGCGCAAGTGTTCAAACCGCTGCCGTCGAAAATGCGCGACGGCTGCTATCTGGCGATCGTTTTGCTGATTTGCGCCGCGCTGCTGCTGGTGTTCGGCATGGCGGTGTTCTCGTCGCTGGTGAAGTTCTGGCCGTACAACCTGTCGCTGTCGCTCAACCACTATCAGTTCAACGAGACCGCCGGCGGTGGCTGGCTCGCCTACAGCAACAGTCTGAAAATGGCGCTGGGCACCGCGCTGATTGGCAGCGTGCTGATTTTCACTGGCGCCTATCTGATGGAGAAAACCCGCACCCAGCGCGGCTTGAACCTGGCTTTGCGCATGCTCAGCTTCGTGCCGATGGCGGTGCCGGGGCTGGTGCTGGGCCTGGGTTTCGTTTTCTTCTTCAACCTCAGCGGCAATCCGCTGCACGTGCTGTACGGGACGATGACGCTGCTGATCGTCTGCACCATTGCGCACTACCTGACCACCGCACAAATGACCGCGACCACCGCGCTGCGCCAGCTCGACGCCGAGTTTGAAGCGGCGGCGCTGTCGCTGAAGGCGCCGCTGTACCGGCATTACCTGCGCGTGACCGTGCCGATCTGCCTGCCGGCGTTGCTGGACATCGTGCGCTACCTATTCGTCTCGGCAATGACCACGGTTTCCGCCGCGATCTTCCTCTACAGCCCCGACACCATCCTTGCGGCGGTGGCGGTACTGAACATGGACGACGCCGGCAACGTCGGCGGTGCGGCGGCGATGTCGACCCTGATTCTGTTCACTTCGGCCGGCGTGTCGCTGCTGCTGGCGTGGGCTTCGCGCGGCCTGTTGCGCCGTTCCCAGGCCTGGCGGCAAACCGCGCCAGGTCACTGATTGCAAACCCGATCAACTCATCTACAGGAAAACGCTCATGTTCAAGCCTATGGCCCTGGCCGCTGCTGTGCTCGCGACTTTCAGCCTGAATGCCTTCGCGGCAAAAACCGAGTTGACGGTGTACACCGCACTCGAAGCCGAACAGCTGAAGTCCTACAAGGACGCTTTCGAAAAGGCCAACCCGGACGTCGAGATCAAATGGGTGCGCGATTCCACCGGGATCATCACCGCCAAACTGCTCGCCGAAAAGGCTCGTCCGCAGGCTGACGCGGTGTGGGGCCTGGCCGCGTCGAGCCTGGCGATTCTCGACCAGCAAGGCATGCTGCAAAGCTATGCACCGAAGGATCTCGGCAAGATCGGCGCGAACTACCGCGACGCCGCCAACCCGCCAGCCTGGGTCGGCATGGACGTCTGGGCCGCGACCATTTGCTTCAACACTGTCGAAGCCGAGAAGCAGGGGCTGAGCAAACCGGTCAGTTGGCAGGATCTGACCAAGCCTGAGTACAAGGGCAAGATCGTCATGCCCAACCCGGCGTCGTCCGGCACTGGTTTCCTCGACGTCAGCGCCTGGCTGCAAACCTTCGGCGAGAAGCAGGGCTGGGCGTATATGGACGGCCTGCACCAGAACATCGGCCAATACGTTCACTCCGGTTCCAAGCCGTGCAAGTTGGCGGCGGCGGGGGAGTTTCCGATCGGGATTTCCTTTGAATATCCAGCCGTACAGTTGAAACGCCAGGGCGCGCCGCTGGATATCATCCTGCCGAAGGAAGGTCTGGGCTGGGAGATCGAAGCGACGGCGGTGATCAAAGGCACACCGCATGAAGAGGCGGCGAAGAAGCTCGCCGACTTCTCCGCCAGCGCCGAGGCGATGGATCTGTACAAGGAGAACTTCGCCGTGCTCGCCCAGCCGGGGATCGCCAAGCCGCAGACCGAATTGCCGGCCGACTATGAGCAGCGTCTGATCAAGAACGACTTTGCCTGGGCCTCGAAGAATCGCGACGAGATCCTGGCCGAATGGCGCAAGCGGTATGACGGCAAGTCCGAAAAAGTTGTCGCCAAGTAAGATCTTTATCGACTGACAAGGCCCCTTCGCGAGCAGGCTCGCTCCCACAGTTGCAATGCTGTCCCCTGTGGGATCGAGCCTGCTCGCGAAAGCGGTTTCTCATTCAGAGCACCTCTACATGACACAACCCAAAGACTTGCTCATCGTCGGCGCCGGCATCCTCGGTCTGTCCCACGCCTATGCCGCTGCCAAACGCGGCCTGAAAGTCGCGGTATTCGAACGCACCGCCACCCCCCTCGGCGCTTCGGTGCGCAACTTCGGCCAGGCGCTGGTCACCGGTCAGCCGCCCGGCATCATGCTCGAACTGGCCAAGGCCAGCCGCGATATCTGGGGCGACTGGGCGCAACTTGCCGGCCTGCAGGTCAAGCGCAACGGCTCATACCTGTTCGCCCGCAGCGAGGCCGAAGAACACCTGCTCGAAGCCTTTTGCGCCGGCCGCGCGATCGAGCACGGCTACAACGTCGAGCTGCTGCGCGGCGCGGCGTTGCGTGATCTGTATGGCGGCCAGTTCAGCCATCACCGCGCCGCGCTGCACGGTATCGATGATCAGCAGTTGTACTCGCGCGAAGCGATTCCCGCGCTGATCGACTACTTGCGCCGTGACCTCGGTGTCGAGTTTCACTTTTCCACGCTGGTGCGCGACGTCGAACCGGGGCGTCTGCACAGCACCGCCGGCAGTTTTACCGGCAAGCAGATCATCGTCTGCTCCGGCCACGATTATCAGACCCTGCTGGCCGAGCCGATTGCTGCGCTCAATCCGCAGATCTGTCGTTTGCAAATGCTGCGGGCCAGACCAAGCATCGAGTTGAACCTGCAACACGCCGTGCTCACCGGCCTGAGCTGCGTGCACTACGGCGCCTTCGCCGATTTGCCGCAAGCCGCAGCGGTGCAGGCGCAGATCATCCGTGAGCAACCGCACCTGCACGCCAACGGCATTCACCTGCTGATCAGCCCGACGCCGTATGGCGAACTGATCATTGGCGATTCGCATCATTACGGCAGCGATGCGTCACCGTTCAACGCCGAACAGGTCGACAATTGGATGCTCGAACTTGCCGAGCAGACGCTGGGCTGCCAGGTGCAAGTGGTCGAACGCTGGCAGGGCGTCTATGGTTCTCGGGGGCCAGGGCCGTTTTCTTTCCTGCGCCCGGCACCGGGCCTGAGCGTGGCGCTGATGCACACCGGCGTCGGCATGAGCGTCGGCCCGGCGCTGGCCGAACGCAACATCGCGCAGTTACTGGAGGAGGCATGAATCACGAACAGGTGATCGCCCGGGTGTTCGGCCTGTATGAACGCTTCGGCGCCAGCGATTACATCGGCGAACCGGTGTCGCAACTCGAGCACATGTCCCAGGCCGCAGAACTGGCCATGGCTGAAGGCTGTGACGATGAAGTGGTGCTGGCGGCGTTTTTTCATGACATCGGCCATTTGTGTGCCGAGGGCGCGGGAAACATGGGCGGTTATGGCGTGGTCAGCCATGAACGGCTCGGTGCGGATTATCTGCGTGAGGCAGGTTTCAGTGAACGGCTGGCGCGACTGGTGGAATATCACGTTCAGGCCAAACGCTATCTGACGTTACGCGAGCCGGGTTATTACGCGCGGTTGAGTGAGGCGAGTCGCAGGACGCTGGAATATCAGGGCGGGGTAATGGGCGCGGCTGAGGCGGATGCGTTTGCGGCTGATCCGTTGTGTGCGCTGAGTTTGCGCATGCGGCGCTGGGATGAGTTGGCGAAGGAGGTTGCAGTGCCGCTGGTGGATCTGGCTGGATTGAAAGCGAAAGCGGCGCGACTGCTGGCGGCGTAACCCATGTCACCGAGTCGCGCCATTCGCGAGCAGGCTCGCTCCCACAGGGATCCGCATTCCAATGTGGGAGCGAGCCTGCTCGCGAATGGGTCAGCGCTACAAATTTTCAACCAACGCCTCAACCTGCTCCTGCCTTTCCGCCTGATTCAACTTCGCCTGCGGATTGAGCGACGACCACTGCGGATGCGCGCGCGCCTTGTTCAGCGCTTCCGGCAACTTGCCTTCGCGCCAGGTTTTATCCACAGGCGTGGCCACCTGAATGCTGTCCATCGCCGCATGCCCGCGCTGATCGAGTGCCAGCAACAACTGGCGCTGGCGCAACGCCAACAGGCGCAGCACGGCGTCATCCACCGTCAATTCCCGCTGGCCTTTGATCTTGCCGAGCAAGCGACTGCCATAACTGCGCGCGGTTTGCAGCGCACCGCCGGCAATCGCGCCGGCCAATGCTGCTGCGCCGAGGGTAATCCCGCCGACCAGCAAATCCACGCCGGCCCCGGCCGCTGCACCGGCAGCAATGCCGCCGCCGACGCGCACGCCGAGTTGCTTCAGGGTTTCCGGGTTGAACAGATCATCGCCCCAGCGCCCGTCGAGCAACGGCAAGTCACTGGCCGCCGCGTCCTGCGGGCGAAACGCGTAGAGCTTGAGCAGCGCCTCAACGCACTTCTGCTCGCGCTGGCGCACGGCTTTGCGCAGTTCGCTGATCGCCTGCTGCTCCTGCTCGGCTTCGCTGACCACACTGCGCCGGCACGCAGCGCAGTCGATCAGCAATTCGGCAATCAAGCGCGCGGCGCTTTGCTGACGGGCGAGGCGCTGCGCCTGCTGGTCGGCGATCAACCGCTCCAGTTGCGGCCGGGCGTTTTCCAATAGCAGGGCGAGGCTCTCGTACAAGCGCCGCTCGCCATCTTCGGGCGGTGCGACGCTGTCGAAACGTACCAACGCATGCAGCCCCAACCGCGCCAGCGCCTCGCGCCAATCGGGTTCGCGATGGTTGGCGCTGCTGACGAAATTCAGCACCGGCAGTAGCGGTTTGCCGCAACTGGCGAGCACTTCCAGTTCGTCGCGGTACTTGGCCAGCACCGGTTCACGGGCGTCGATCACATACAGACCAGCGTCGGAAGCGAGCAATTGCCGCAGCACCTTGGCCTCCTGCTCGAAACGCTGGCGCGCCTCGCTGCCGTCGAGAAACCGCGCCAGTCGTGCCGGGCCGTCGAGGCGTTCGCCGGGGCGTTCCAGACGCTCGAGAAAATCCAGCAGGGCGATCGCATCTTCCAGCCCCGGCGTGTCGTACAGATCGAGCAACGGCTCGCCGTCCACCGACAACCGCGCGCCTTCGACATGCCGGGTGGTACTCGGCCGATGCGAGACTTCGCCGAAGCCGACATCGCGGGTCAGCGTGCGCAGCAGCGAGGTCTTGCCGACGTTGGTGTGGCCGACCACCGCGAGTTTCAGCGGGGCTTTGCGTGCATCAGTCATGTCCGCTCTCCAGCCAGTTCATCGGCGCGCAATCGGCAAACGGCAGGTTCAGTTGTTGCAGCGCCGCGTGCCAGTCACCCAGACGTTGCCCGTCCAGCGCTTCGCCAGGCGGCGCTTGCAGCAGCCAGATGCGAGTGGCGCCAGCGTTGCGCGCGAGTTCGGCGATCAGCGCAAGGCTGCCGCGATCCGGCGAACGTCGCGGATCACAGGCGATGGCCAGCCGCGCCGGCGGGAAGCGACTGAGTTGTTCGAGCAGCTTGTGCCGCGATTCGCGGCTGTCGAGGATGCCCGCGTTGCTGACGTTTTTCGGCAGCACGGGTGGCCACGGACGCTGTTCGTCCAACTCAATCGCCACCAGCAGCGCGCCTTCACTGGCCAGTTCGCCGACGTTGCTTTCGACGCGATGCAGTTGCGCCGGCTCCGGGTCGTTGACACCAAGGCGCTCGCTGGTCGGCATCAGCCTTTCGCGCAGTTGCGCGTAGCCGGGCAGGTTCAGATCCAGGCGCAGCGCAGCTTTGCCGCGGTTCCAGCGCCACAGGCAGAACAGCGCGAGCAGCAGGCGCGGCAGCACGCCGTAGACCACCAGCACACCGACCAGCCAGGTCGCCCAGGCTTGTCGTGCGCTTTCAATATCCAGTGCGCCGGCGCCGCTGGCGCGGATCATTTCCTCGGTCGGCACGTTGAAGCCGAGCAGCGACGGCAGATAGCCAAGGGCCTGGGTGACATGGATAAAGGTGTCGGCACCGAGGATTGTGGTTTCCCAGACAAAGCCGTAGCGCCGCGTGGCCATCAGCGTCAGCAACAGAATCAGCGCGCTGAGCATCGCCAGCAGCCACAGACCATTGACCAACGCGCCGAGCGCCCAGCGGTTGAGTTTCTTGCGCTGCAGCAGCAACAGCAGGGCCGGCGCCAGTTGCGCGGCTTTGGCGTCGCGGGCGAATTTTTCGCTGAGCCACAGCCACAAGCGCCCAAGGGTGGCGCCGTGTTCGCCAGCGAAAATCAAGCCCAGCGCCCAACTCAGCAGCAAAATCAGATTGATCCCGAGCAGACTGCCCAGCGCCCAGAACACATTCACCGGCGTTTGGCCAAGTGCGGCGAAAGCCAGGCCGGCGCCGCTGAGCACGGCGAAAATCATCAACAGCACCAGCGCCAGACGCGCGCCTTGCAGCCAGTGCTTGAGCGCGGCGGTCAGCCCGTCACGCTCGGCCAGCCATAGCGCCCGGCGCGCAATGCGGCTCGGCAGATCGCCGCCAGCGGCGCGGGCCAGACGATTGGCTTCCAGATCATCCAGCGGCCCCGCGTGTTCTTCGCGCAGGCGGATGGTTTCGGTGAGCCAGAGGTTTTGCAGTGGAGTCAGTTCAGTCACGCGGCGTCCCGTCGCTAAATCGAGCGCTGAGCATAACCGCTGTGGCGCTTATCGGGGTAAGCGCGGCTCTGGTATCCTCGCCGGCATGACTAAATCACTGCCCCTCAGCCTGATCGCAGCCCTCGGTGAAAACCGCGTGATCGGCGTCGACAACAGCATGCCCTGGCACCTGCCGGGGGACTTCAAATACTTCAAGGCGACCACGCTCGGCAAGCCGATCATCATGGGTCGCAAGACCTGGGATTCGCTCGGCCGGCCGCTGCCGGGGCGCTTGAACATCGTGATCAGCCGCCAGACCGATCTGCAACTCGAAGGCGCCGAGGTCTATCCGTCGCTGGAAGCCGCCGTGGCCCGCGCCGAGGAATGGGCGAAGGCCCAGGGCGTTGATGAACTGATGCTGATTGGCGGCGCGCAGTTGTATGCGCAGGGACTGGCGCAGGCCGATCGGCTGTACCTGACCCGCGTGGCGCTGAGCCCGGAAGGGGATGCGTGGTTTCCGGAGTTTGATCTGAGCGAATGGAAGCTGGTGTCGAATGTTGAAAACCCGGCGGTTGAAGATAAACCCGCGTACAACTTCGAAGTCTGGGAGCGCGCATGATCGTTCCCACGCAGAGCGTGGCAACGATCCTTTGAAACTATGCCTGGGCCAACTCTGCGTGTTCATCGGCATCCAGCAGCGCTTTATCCGTCTGCTGCATGACCTGACTGGTTATCGCCCCGGCGGTAATCGAGCCACTCACGTTCAACGCCGTACGGCCCATATCGATCAGCGGCTCGACCGAAATCAGCAGGGCCACCAGTGACACCGGCAAGCCCATCGCCGGGAGCACGATCAGGGCGGCGAACGTCGCGCCGCCACCGACCCCGGCGACACCGGCCGAACTCAACGTGACAATCGCTACCAGCGTCGCGATCCACAACGGATCCAGCGGGTTGATGCCGACCGTTGGCCCGACCATCACGGCCAACATCGCCGGGTACAGGCCGGCACACCCGTTCTGGCCGATGGTCGCACCGAACGAGGCAGCGAAACTGGCGACCGACGACGGAATACCCAGGCGGCGGGTCTGCGCTTCAATGCTCAGCGGAATGGTCGCCGCGCTGGAGCGGCTGGTGAAGGCGAAGGTCAGCACCGGCCAGATCTTGCGGAAGAAGCGCAGCGGGTTGATCCCGGCGGCCGACACCAGTACGCCGTGCACGACGAACATCAGGCCCAGGCCGATATACGAGACCACGACGAAACTGCCCAGCTTGATGATGTCCTGCAGGTTGGAACCGGCGACCACTTTGGTCATCAGCGCCAGCACACCGTACGGGGTCAGCTTCATCACCAGACGCACCAGTCGCATCACCCAGGCTTGCAGGGTGTCGATGGCGTTGATCACTTTTTGACCTTTTTCCTCGTCATCCTTGAGCAACTGCAACGCAGCAACCCCAAGGAACGCGGCGAAGATCACTACGCTGATGATCGAGGTCGGCTTGGCCCGGGCCAGGTCGGCGAACGGGTTCTGCGGAATGAACGACAGCAGCAATTGCGGCACATTGAGGTCGGCGACCTTGCCGGCGTAGTCGTTCTGAATGGTTTGCAGGCGCGCCATTTCCTGAGTGCCGGCGATCAGACCTTCAGCGGTAAGGCCGAACAAATTGGTCAGGCCGATGCCGATCAGCGCCGCGATGGCGGTGGTGAACAGCAGCGTGCCGATGGTCAGGAAACTGATTTTGCCCAGCGACGAAGCGTTGTGCAGGCGTGCCACGGCGCTGAGGATCGAAGCAAACACCAGCGGGATCACGATCATTTGCAGCAACTGCACGTAACCGTTGCCGACCAGATCGAACCAGCCGATCGAGGCTTTCAGCACCGGGTTGCCGGCACCGTAAATCGTGTGCAGCGCAACGCCGAACGCCACGCCGAGAACCAGTGCAAGCAGGACTTTTTTCGCCAGGCTCCAAGTGGTGTGGCGGGTTTGCGCCAGACCGAAGAGCAAGGCGAGGAACACCAGCAGGTTGAGAATCAACGGTAGATTCATGAGAACTCCAGTAAAGACTGTGCCAACAGCCGTCCGGGGCTGCTGCGAACCGGAAAGCCTAACAGCTTGATTTGCAATGATTTAATACCGAAATGGCAGGGCGTCCGTCGTTTTTGGAATAAGCGCGTGTCGCTGTCGGCAATGCAGCTGACGCGCAGGGGACGCAAGCGGTCGCTGACAGGCGAGGGTTGTCACACTGATTTGTTAGCGTCGAACTCTTTGCATCGGGGAGTAGCGCTATGAAAATTGCACGCACGTTGTTGGCTGTGGCACTGGCGGCTGGCCTCGCCGGCCAGGCATTGGCCACGGACCTCAAGCATTGGCCGGCAGATCAGGCCAAGGCGCTGGACGCGATGATCGCTGCCAACGCCAACAAGGGTAATTACGCGGTGTTCGACATGGACAACACCAGTTACCGCTACGACCTCGAAGAATCCTTGCTGCCGTTCATGGAAAACAAAGGCCTTATTACCCGCGACAAGCTCGACCCCTCGTTGAAACTGATGCCCTTCAAGGACACCGCCGAGCACAAGGAAAGCCTGTTCAGTTATTACTACCGGCTCTGCGAAGTCGACGACATGGTCTGCTACCCATGGGTGGCGCAGGTGTTCTCCGGCTTCACCCTCAAGGAGCTCAAGGGCTACGTTGACGAACTGATGGCTTCGGGCAAACCGGTGCCGGCGACGTATTACGAAGGCGATGTGGTGAAGAAGCTCGACGTCAATCCGCCGAAGATCTTCACTGGCCAGCAGGAGCTGTATAACAAGCTGATGGAGAACGGCATCGAGGTTTACGTGATGACCGCCGCTTCAGAGGAACTGGTGCGTATGGTCGCGGCGGATCCCAAGTATGGCTACAACGTCAAACCGCAGAACGTCATTGGTGTTTCACTGCTGCTCAAGGATCAGAAGACCGGCGAGCTGACCACTGCGCGCAAACAGATCACTGCCGGCAAATATGACGAGAAGGCCAACCTCGGCCTGGAGCTGACGCCGTACCTGTGGACCCCGGCAACGTGGATGGCCGGCAAGCACGCGGCGATCCTCACCTACATCGATGAATGGAAAAAACCGGTACTGGTCGGCGGCGATACCCCGACGAGCGACGGTTACATGCTGTTCCACGATGTCGATGTGGCCAAGGGCGGCATTCACTTGTGGATCAACCGCAAGGACAAGTACATGACGCAAATCAACGGCATGATGGCCAAACACGCAGCGGCGCAGGCCAAGGAAGGCTTGCCGGTGACCGCGGACAAGAACTGGGTGATCGTCAAGCCGGAAGAAATTCAATAAAAGCAGCTGATAGCGGCAAGCTACCAGCTGCAAGAAAAAGCAAGGCGGCTCTTGCTAGCAGCTTGGCGCTTATTTGATCGTTCCCACGCTCTGCGTGGGAATGCAGCCCGTGACGCTCCGCGTCACTGGACGCGGAGCGTCCCTTGAGGCGTTCCCACGCAGAGCGTGGGAACGCTCACCTTTGCTTGCAGCTTGCAGCTTGCAGCTTGCAGCTTGCAGCTTGCAGCTTGCAGCTGTAGCTGCCTCAAATCCCGTCCAGCATCGCTTTGTTACGCACCGCGCCTTTATCTGCACTGGTCGCCAGCAGGGCGTAGGCCTTGAGGGCGGTGGTCACCTTGCGTGGGCGCACCTCGACCGGTTTCCAGCCTTTCTTGTCCTGCTCGGCACGGCGTGCCGCCAGTTCTTCGTCGCTGACCAACAGGTTGATCGAGCGGTTCGGAATGTCGATCAGCACCTTGTCGCCATCCTGCACCAGACCGATCGCACCACCGGCCGCAGCCTCTGGCGAAGCGTGACCGATCGACAGGCCGGAAGTACCGCCGGAGAAACGCCCGTCGGTGAGCAGCGCACAGGCTTTGCCCAGGCCTTTGGATTTCAGGTAGGACGTCGGGTAGAGCATTTCCTGCATGCCCGGGCCGCCTTTCGGGCCTTCGTAGCGAATGATGACGATGTCGCCTTCCTTCACTTCGTCAGCGAGGATGCCGCGCACGGCGCTGTCCTGGCTTTCGAAAATCTTCGCGTTGCCTTCGAAGACGTGGATCGACTCATCGACCCCGGCGGTTTTCACCACGCAGCCGTCCTGCGCGATGTTGCCGTACAGCACGGCGAGGCCGCCTTCTTTCGAATAGGCGTGCTCGAAGCTGCGGATGCAGCCGTTTTCACGGTCGTCGTCGAGGGTTTCCCAACGGGTCGACTGGCTGAACGCGGTCTGGGTCGGAATGCCCGCCGGACCTGCCTTGAAGAAGTGATGCACGGCTTCGTCGCTGGTCTGGGTGATGTCCCACTTGGCGATGGCTTCTTCCATGCTGCGGCTGTGCACGGTCGGCAGGTCGGTGTGCAGCAGGCCGCCACGAGCCAGCGAACCGAGGATGCTGAAAATGCCGCCGGCGCGGTGCACGTCTTCCATGTGGTACTTCTGGATGTTAGGTGCAACTTTGCACAGCTGCGGCACGCTGCGCGAGAGACGGTCGATGTCGCGCAGGTCGAAATCGATCTCGGCTTCCTGGGCAGCTGCGAGCAAGTGCAGGATGGTGTTGGTCGAACCGCCCATGGCGATGTCGAGCATCATCGCGTTCTCGAACGCCTTGAAGTTGGCGATGTTGCGCGGCAGCACGGAGTCATCGTTCTCGCCGTAGTAACGCTTGCACAGCTCGACGATGGTGCGACCGGCCTGGAGGAACAGCTGTTCGCGGTCGCTGTGGGTGGCCAGAGTGGAACCGTTGCCCGGCAAGGCCAGACCCAGTGCTTCGGTCAGGCAGTTCATCGAGTTGGCGGTGAACATGCCGGAGCACGAACCGCAGGTCGGGCAGGCGCTACGCTCGTACTCGGCGACTTTCTCGTCAGAAGCGCTGGAGTCGGCGGCGATTACCATGGCGTCGACGAGGTCGAGGCCGTGGGAAGCGAGTTTGGTCTTGCCGGCTTCCATCGGGCCACCGGAAACGAAGATCACCGGGATGTTCAGGCGCAGCGCGGCCATCAGCATGCCCGGGGTGATCTTGTCGCAGTTGGAAATGCACACGATGGCGTCGGCGCAGTGGGCATTGACCATGTACTCGACGGAGTCGGCGATGATCTCGCGGCTCGGCAGCGAATACAGCATGCCGTCGTGGCCCATGGCGATGCCGTCATCGACAGCGATGGTGTTGAATTCCTTGGCCACGCCACCGGCGCGTTCGATTTCGCGGGCGACCAGTTGACCCAGGTCCTTCAGGTGCACATGCCCCGGGACGAACTGGGTGAACGAGTTGGCGATGGCAATGATCGGCTTCTTGAAGTCGTCATCTTTCATGCCGGTGGCGCGCCACAGTGCGCGGGCGCCGGCCATGTTGCGGCCGTGGGTGGATGTTTTCGAGCGGTAATCTGGCATGGAGCACTCCGGGCGGCTAATCACGTACTAAAGGGGAGTGAGCTTCTGTTGACCTCTGAAACACCCGAAAAATGGCCGTGTGTCCGGAAGCTGCCGATGACGTTGCGGGATCGCCGCTGGTCTCAGCCTGAGCTCATAAACCCGCCGGGGATGAATGGCGATGAATGAGGCGATTCTACACCGCTGGCGTCGCGAGGGAATGGCGCAAAGCGTTGTTCCCCCGCTGAAGAGGCACGCGGGATGACGACTGGCAGGATCAGTGGTCGCCTCCCGGCATCACCGGATTGCTGCGCAGGTTGCTGACGCGACGGCCAATCACGCTGTTGAGCAACAGCGATACGCCGCTCAACACCACGAAGCCGTAACCCAGCGTCGCTTGCAGGTTGGCCGGGCCGAGGCTGATCAAGGCGCTGACCAGCCCGCCACAGATAAAGATGATGGTGCTGCCGGCGGACGCCGATGCGCCGGCATTTTCGGCAAACAGGCTCATGGCGCGGGAGGTAGCCGGTGGTCTTGAAATGGTCGTGCCCACCGTGCAGATCAGCATCGGAACCAGCACCGTCGCCGCTGACAGATCATGATTGGCCGCCAGATAGAGCATCACCAGCCCCGAGAGCAGGATCAGGCTCAGCCCGGTGAAAATCTGCTGTTGCGCATTGATATGCCGATTCAGCACGCTGGCGAACAGGCCGCCAAAGACATAGGCGGCGCCGTAGATCAGCAGGATCAAGGCGAAATCGTAAGGTGCCATCTGCAGCTGCTCCATGAAGATCAGCGGGGAAATGACAATGAAGGAAAAGTGGCAGGCGAAAGCGAATGCAGAAATCAGCCAGCAGCCGACGAATTCGAAATTGCTCAGCACCAATCGGTAGGGCTTTATGAAACCCCCGTGTGGCCCATTCTGAACGGGCCGGCTGTTATCGAGCAGCCGCCACGTCTTCACCAGAACCACGGCGGCCAGGGCGATGAACACCCAGAAGCTGCCGCGCCAGCCGAGCGTGGCCTGCAGAAACGTGCCCGCCAATGGTGATACTGAAATGAAGATGCCTGTTGCGGTGACCATCAGGATCCGCAGGCGATCACGCTCGTTGCCTTCGAACAGATCCTGCACCAGTGCCTGGGACAGCACGAAGCAACCGCATCCCAGCGCCTGCATCACCCGGAAAATCAGGAACAGCGTGTAGTCATTGCTCAGCACGCAGCCCAGTGCGCCGAGCAGCGACACGCTCATGCCGGCGAGCAGCAGACCTTTGCGCCCGATCACATCGGACAACGGGCCGATCAATAACTGGGCAAATGCGATGCCCACGGCAAACAGACTGATCGACAGCGCGATGTCGTTTGACGATCGGCCAAAGTGGGCTGCCAATGCCGGAAAGGAAGGCAGCAGCACATCCAGCGGAAACACGCCAAGCAGGATCATCGCCAGCAGCAGGCTGATTGCTCCGCGCTGCTGTCGGCGGGTGGTTGCACGGCTGTGTTTATCCATCGATCAATCCTGCTTTGGCGAAGAGTGTCTGGTTATGGGGCAATGCAAAGAAGCCGGCCTTGTGCAAGGCCTCCACCGTAGGTTTGCAGCCAACGCGTGCACGGGCGCGGTTGGCCTGCACCGTTGCCGTGCCGCCGACAATCTCCATCACGTCGATCTCGGCAATACCGGCCGAACGCAGGCTTTGTTGCAGCCAGCCTTCATCTGCTTCGAAGAAGATGGAAATGATCTCCACGAGGGTCTTGCTGGCGAACAGGCGTTGACGACTGTTCATCGCAATCCAGAAGTAATGGAAGGCTTCGGCGAAATAACGGCTGTGCCGGGCTTCGTCGGCAAGGTGATCACGCAACATGTCACTCACACTGGATACCAGCGTGTCGCGGCAGACCTCCAGCAACTCGCGGGCAATGATGGTTTCCGAGACAAATCCCAGCAGGAACCAGGCCAGAGCGCGGTTTTTCTCCGGCGTGCGCGCGATCAAGGCGTTCATGCGGCTGATCCGCTTCGGAATGACCGGACGCCGGGTGATGCTGTAATACGCAGCGATCTGCTCGGCAATCTGGTTGGAAAACAGCGCGTGGTAGCCCTCGTCGGTATACAGCTGCAGTGCCGCATGTTTCATCGGCAGCGGTATGTAGATGGGCAGTTCGCGGTGCGCAATGACTTCCACCGCGCGGTTGACGATGCGGTGTTCAAGCAGGGTGGTGTAGTCGAGGAAATAAACCAGATGATTGGCGGTAAGGCGGTGCAGGGTTTCGCGACCTTTGGCCTGGATGGCCGGATGCGCCAGATAGGGCACAAAGGCCGGGGGGAACCAGTAGCGGGTTTGCAGTTGCTGCTCGACATCGCCCGGTAACCGGTAGTCATGGGTACTGCTGCGTACCGATGCACGGCTCTCCCAGTCTGGAAGCGTGAATTTCAGCGACCATGACACCGGGGCTTCGCTCTCGTCCATCGCCGTGGGAATCATGACTGTGCTCCGCTGAGCAGATCACGCATTTCCTGGCACATGGTGTGACCATCGCTTTCGCCGCAACCGACAAAGAACAACGGTTGCTCGGCGCTGCCCGCGATGCCGAGCAGGGTTTCAACCTGTGCGTCGGCAAATGCGCCGGTCAGCCAGGTGTTCAGCCCCAGCGTCGTTGCTACCAGTTGAAAGGTTTGCGAGAGATGACCGGCCTCGATGAATGCCATGCGATAGGCGCGCGAGTGTTCGTACTTCCACCAGAGACGATCAAACCTGGCGGTGATGAACACGCCCAGCGGCAGGTTGTTGATGAAGTGCTGGCCGCCGAGCAATTGGCCCAGTTCCGGATCCGGCAGCGCATTGATCCGACTCAGAGCGTGTTCGGCAGGGTGGTAGGCGTAGATGCCGGGTTCCAGCCCGCTGACATTTTGCGCCAGGACAAATCCCTCACAGGCGTTCAATCCGCCGCCGGACGGGCAGCTCCGGCGGGCCTCGAGACCCGGCGCGACCGGATCGGCGTGGGCGTCTTCGCGCGGGGGAAGATAGCCGAGCGTCAGATACAGCAGCGTGCCGACCTCGTTCAGTGTCACCGCGGCACCGGTGTAGGAACGACAGGTTTTGCGCCTCATCAAGGCCTGAGTCAGGCTGTCATCATTAATGGCGCCCGGTACGGGCAGGGTAATCAAGGGCTGCACTGATCGCGGCGCCGGGGTGTTCGCAGGTTCCGGCTTCCCCAGCACTTCGCTGCAGTGCGCCAGATATTGCCTGGACCACTCGTGGATATTCCGAGGCGTATGTGCGCAAGGTATATTTTGTGTGCCGATGTGATAGATCTTCGATAGTTCATCCCAGCCCCAATCCGGGCTGTCTATTTTTGAAGTTGTTAGAATGCCTGCGTTCAGAAGTTGTCTGTCTATTATGTTGTTGGGGTCAAATATATCAGGGTTGTGTATAAGGCTGGCGAGGCGATGGGAGTATTCAAGATCAAGTTCGTGTTGAGTATGGTTCTTGTAGTTCCAGACTACTTGTCCGGGCGGGCGCGGCAATATAAAAAGAAAAGGATTGATATACATGGGTTCAGATCACTCAGGAAAAGTCTGATGGACGCCAGAGTGCCGGCACTCTCCAGCGTCCAGGCTACTTAGCGGCCGGTGGCTGCAACCAGAAAGGCCAGGTTGGCGAGTTTGTCTGTTTCGAGATAAATGGTTTTCATGATGTGAACTCCTTGTTCGTTGGTAGTTGGAGTCGCTTCGTTGCGACAACTTCATATTAGTTTGTAATCGAATATTGGCAAGCGGATATTAAGTAGGAATATTCCAATAATTTTGTCGGAGTGATCTTTTGCAGGAGGCTTACTGTGTAGGTTTAATTTCCATGATTTACAGGCATGACGAAACTTCCTGCAAGGCAGCGAGAAATAAGTTGTAGGAAGAGAGCAGGGCACTCATGTCGAGTGTGAAAAAAACGGGCGGAGGAGGCGCAAAAAAAACGGGGAGCTCAGTGGCTCCCCGGTGTTCAAGCGCAATCAGCTGTTGGGCAGCAGACGGCAGGTGATGCTTTTGATGTAGCGGGTTTCAGCGATGGCCGGATGCACCGGATGATCCGGACCCTGACCCCCACGTTCGAGCATCTGGATGTTGCGGTCCAGATGACGGGCGCTGGTCAGCAGGATGTTCTGCAGATCGTCTTCCGGCAGGTGCATGGAGCACGAAGCACTGACCAGAATGCCGTCCTTGGTCAGCAGGCGCATGGCTTGCTCGTTGAGACGACGGTAGGCGCCTTCGCCGTTCTTCATGTCTTTCTTGCGTTTGATGAAGGCCGGCGGATCGGCAACGATCACGTCGAAGCGCTCTTCGCTGGCTTTCAGTTCCTTCAGCGCTTCAAAGACGTCGCCTTCGATGCAGGTCATCTTGTCAGCGAAGCCGTTCAGTGCAGCGTTGCGCTCGACACCGTCGAGGGCGAATGCAGAGGCGTCGACGCAGAACACTTCGCTGGCGCCGAACGCAGCGGCCTGCACGCCCCAGCCACCGATGTAGCTATAGAGATCAAGTACGCGTTTGCCCTTGGCGTAAGGTGCCAGGCGCGCGCGGTTCATGCGGTGATCGTAGAACCAGCCGGTTTTCTGCCCTTGAATGACCGGCGCTTCGAACTTGACGCCGTTTTCTTCCAGCGCGACCCATTCCGGCACCAGACCGAATACGGTTTCGACGTAGCGGTTGAGGCCTTCGGCGTCGCGGGCGGCGGAATCGTTCTTGAACAGGATGCCGCTTGGCTTGAGCACCTGGGTCAACGCGGCGATCACGTCGTCTTTGTGCGCTTCCATGGTCGCCGAGGCGATCTGCACCACGAGGATGTCGCCGAAGCGATCGACCACCAGACCCGGCAGCAGGTCGGAGTCGCCGTAGACCAGACGATAGAACGGCTTGTCGAACAGACGCTCGCGCAACGACAGTGCGACATTCAGGCGATGCACCAGCAGCGACTTGTCGAGGGCCAGTTTGATGTCGCGTGACAGCAGACGCGCGCAGATCAGATTGTTCGGGCTCATGGCGACGATGCCCAACGGCTTGCCGCCAGCGGCTTCGAGCACCGCCTGATCGCCGGCCTTGAAGCCGTGCAGAGGCGTGGCGGCCACGTCGATTTCGTTGCTGTAGACCCACAAGTGGCCGTTGCGCAGGCGACGGTCGGCGTTGGCTTTGAGGCGCAGGCTAGGCAGGGACATGACGTCGCTCCGGAAAAAAGAGCGGGAGTATAGCGTGTTGAGGCGTGCTCCGGTCTGGCCTGCGATGAAAAGCGGAGGGCCCCTTCGCGAGCAGGCTCGCTCCCACACTTGGAATGCATTCACCTGTGGGAGCGAGCCTGCTCGCGAAAGCAGCTCTTATGCAGCCAGTGCGTCAATCAGGGCCTGACTGAACGCCGGCACATCATCCGGCTGTCGGCTGCTGATCAGGTTGCCGTCCTTGACCACTTCCTGGTCGACCCAGTTGACCCCGGCATTGACCAGATCGTCCTTGACCGTTTTGTAGCTGGTCATGGTCTTGCCATTGACCAGTCCTGCCGAGATCAGCAACCAGCTGCCGTGGCAGATCACGGCAATCGGCTTGCCCGCCGAAGCGGCAGTCTTGACCAGATGCTGAGCATCCTGGTCGATACGGATGGTGTCGGAATTTTGCACACCACCCGGCAGCAGCACGGCATCGTATTGATCGACGCTCACAGCCTGGAAAGTGTTGCTGACGGGGAAGTCGTCGGCCGGTTTGTCATGGTTCCAGCCTTTGACGGTGCCGGCCTCGGCCGAGAGGATATCGACCTGCACGCCGGCCTGCTCCAGGGCATCCTTGGGACCGGTCATTTCGACCTGTTCGAAACCATCGGTAACCAAAATAGCGACGCGTTTGCCATTGAGGGAAGTTGCCATCGGTAAGCTCCTGAGTCTGTGGAGATTTTGCCTTCGCAGCGGACCGATGAGGTCCGATGCGCCCTACAGATTCCGAAGCCTGCGCACAGATGAAAGTTCCGGCGATGTGCCCATCGGTGTGTCGCCCTGCGGTTTCAGCGGTTAGAATCGCCGCCTGCCCCGGAGTGTGTACTTATGTCCCAAGAGCTGACCACCGAACAGATTCAACAATCGCTGCAAGGCATCAGTGTGCCGGCGCAACCGCAGATCATGGTGGATCTGCAAATGGAGCAGTACATGCCCGACCCGGACCTGGAGGTGATCGCCAAACTGATCTCCCAGGACCCCGGTCTGTCCGGCGCGCTGCTGAAAATCGTCAACTCGCCGTATTACGGCCTGAGCAACAAGATCACCTCGATCCAGCGTGCGGTGAACCTGTTGGGCAGCCGCTCGATCATCAACCTGATCAACGCGCAGTCGATCAAGGGCGAGATGAACGACGACACCATCGTCACCCTCAACCGTTTCTGGGACACCGCGCAGGATGTGGCGATGACCTGCCTGACCCTCGCCAAGCGCATCGGCACCCAGGCCGGTGACGAAGCCTATGCGTTGGGCCTGTTCCACGATTGCGGCGTGCCATTGATGCTGCAGCGTTTCCCCAATTACATGACCGTGCTGGAAGAGGCCTACGCCAGCGCCAGCCCGGAATGCCGCGTGGTCGATACGGAAAACCGTGTGTTCAACACCAACCACGCCGTGGTCGGTTACTACACCGCCAAGTCCTGGCGCCTGCCGGAGCATGTCAGCGCCGCCATCGCCAACCACCACAATGCGCTGGCGATTTTCAGCGACGAATCGTCGAAGAACAGCCAGCTGAAAAACTTGCTGGCGATTCTGAAAATGGCCGAGCACATCTGCGCCTCTTATCGCGTGCTGGGCAACCAGAGTGAAGATTTCGAGTGGAACGCGGTCGGCCCGCTGGTGCTCGATTACGTCGGTCTGTCGGACTACGACTTCGAAACACTCAAACAAACGATTCGCGACCTCGGCGCGCATTGATCCGAGGACAACATGCCTGAACTGCCGGAAGTCGAAACCACCCGTCGCGGGATCGCCCCGCACCTCGAAGGCCAGCGGGTCAGCCGGGTCATCGTCCGCGACCGGCGCCTGCGCTGGCCGATCCCCGAAGACCTCGATGTGCGTCTGTCCGGGCAGCGCATCGTGCTGGTCGAGCGGCGCGCCAAGTACCTGTTGATCAACGCCGAGATCGGCACGCTGATCAGCCACCTGGGCATGTCGGGCAATTTGCGTCTGGTAGAGGCCGGGTTGCCGGCGTTGAAGCATGAACACGTCGACATTGAACTGGAATCGGGACTGGCCTTGCGCTACACCGACCCGCGACGCTTCGGTGCGATGCTGTGGAGCAACGACCCGCTCAATCACGAACTGCTGATTCGCCTCGGGCCGGAGCCGCTGACCGATCTGTTCGATGGCGAGCGCCTGTTCCAGCTGTCACGCGGGCGCTCGATGGCGGTCAAGCCGTTCATCATGGACAACGCGGTGGTGGTCGGGGTCGGCAATATCTACGCGACCGAAGCGCTGTTCGCCGCCGGCATCGATCCGCGCCGCGAAGCCGGGGGCATTTCCCGCGGGCGTTACTTGAAACTGGCAATCGAGATCAAACGCATCCTCGCCGCCGCCATCGAGCGTGGCGGCACGACGCTGCGCGATTTCATTGGCGGAGATGGTCAGCCGGGCTATTTCCAGCAGGAACTGTTTGTCTACGGCCGCGGTGGTCAGCACTGCAAGGTCTGCGGTAGCGGCCTGCGCGAAGTGAAGCTGGGCCAGCGCGCCAGCGTGTTTTGCCCGCGCTGCCAGACCTGAAAAAATCCTTCGGTCTATAGTGAGAAGTCTCACTGCTCAGCCCGAAGGATCGTGCCATGAAAGTCCTGCAAGTCTTCTTCGTCACGCTGCTGTTGTGTTCCAGCCTGGCCGTTCAGGCCTCGGAAACCGGCAGCGGTGATCCGCGTTACACCATCCAGAATCCCCCGGCCTACGCCATGCTTGGCGACCTGCTGATTGCCCGACCTTTGCTGGTGGTGGCCACGGTGATCGGTGCGGGAGCGTTTGTGGTGTCGTTGCCGTTTACCGCACTGGGCGGCGGTGTTGGCGATGCCGGTCAGGCGCTGGTGGTTGACCCGGCGAAAGCGGCGTTTGTGCGGTGTCTGGGGTGTACAGGGGAGGGGTTTGAGCAGCGCGAGTGAGCTGATCGGGTTTCAGTGGTGTGGCTGATGGCCCATTCGCGAGCAGGCTCGCTCCCACAGGGGAATGCATTGCAAATGTGGGAGCGAGCCTGCTCGCGAAGAGGGCGGTACAGGCGCTGAAGTGATCAGGCCTTGCCGGTGATCTTGCGGTACTTCTCCATCAACTGTTCTTCAGTCTCCGGATGGGCTTCGTCCAGTGGAATGCAATCCACCGGGCAGACCTGCTGGCACTGCGGTTCGTCGTAGTGGCCGACGCACTGGGTGCACAGGTTCGGGTCGATCACGTAGATCTCTTCGCCTTGGGAAATGGCGGCGTTCGGGCACTCGGGTTCGCAGACGTCGCAGTTGATGCAATCGTCGGTGATGATCAGGGACATGCTAACTCCAGCCGGGGCGGCAGGCCCGGGCGCTATAAATCAATGCGCGCAATTGTGCCGCATTGGCGAGCGCAGTGCACGCGGGGGCGATCAAGGGCACTCTTTGGCTGCGATCCAAAAACAAAAGGATCGCAGCCTGCGGCAGCTCCTACTTCTTGAAGCGCAGGGTCAGCGCGTCGGCCACGGCCGGGTGGACGAACTTGCTGATATCGCCGCCCAGCGCGGCAATCTCCCGCACCAGCGTCGAGGAAATGAACGAATAACGCTCCGACGGCGTGAGAAACAGGCTCTCCACATCCGGCGCCAGTTGGCGGTTCATGTTGGCCAGCTGGAATTCGTATTCGAAGTCCGACACCGCGCGCAGACCACGCAGGAACACATTGGCGTTCTGCTCTTTGGCGAAATGCGCGAGCAGCGTCGAGAAACCGACCACTTCCACGTTAGGCAGGTGTTTGGTGACCTCGCGAGCCAGTTCGACCCGTTGTTCCAGCGGGAACAGCGGGTTCTTTTTCGGGCTGGCGGCGACCGCAATGATCACGTGATCGAACAGGCGCGAGGCGCGTTCGACCAGATCGCCATGGCCCTTGGTAATAGGGTCGAAGGTACCTGGGTACAACACTCGGTTCATCGCGTCGTCCTGGCGGGAGTCCGTTGGGGAGTCGGATGGTATCGCAGCCTTCCCGGTCGGCCAAGTCGCCTGTTGGGTAAGAAAGCACTATAGACGATAGGAATATTCTGCTTTTTCATGGATTTTTCAGTCGGTCAGCCAAGGCTGTCGCCAGTTGCGCGGTCAGGCCATACACCGACAGCTGGGGGTTGGCGCCGATGCTGGTGGGGAACAGCGAGCCGTCGTGAATCGACAGATTGCGCAGTTGATGATGGCGGCCGAGGCTGTCAGCGACCGCGCTTTGCGGATCTTCACCCATCGCACAACCACCCATCACATGGGCGCTGCCGAGTCGCGTGCGGTACAGCTCCAGGCTCAGTCCATCGATCATTGAGCGCGCCTCGGCCAGTGTCTTCACATAGCGGCCGTCGGCGTGCATCGGCATCACCGATTGCGCGCCGCCGGCGAACTGGATTTCGGCCATGACGTGAAAGGCCCGACGCAAACCGTCCCAGGCGTACTGCGAAACCTGATAGTCGAGCACGGGCGAGCCATCACCGCGCAGCTCCACCGAGCCACCGCTGCTGTCCGGGTGAAAGCCATCGCGCAGCAGCGCCAGCATCGCGTGGGTGTGCGGCAGGTCGGCCATATGCTGGGCGTTTTCCTTGCCGAAACCACCGAGCAGTGTGGCAGCCAGCGCCGGGTGCAGCGGTGGCACTTCGAGTTTGAACGCCATCGGCCCGGTGGTGCCGTCCTTCCATTGAAAATGGTCGGAATAAATCGACTGCGGCGCGCCGTAGAACGGATTGACCACCTCGGCGAAACGCGCGGCGGACATGTTCACCGGGTGCAGAAAGGTGCGCTTGCCCACGCGCTCATGCGGATCCGGCGCGTCGGAGCGCAGCAACAGCGCCGGGCTGTTGATGCCGCCGCCGGCCAGCACGTAATGCCGCGCCTTGACGGTGATGCTGCGCCCGGTCGGCTCGACGCAGCGCTCGTCCATCGCCACGCAATGCAGCCCGGTAACCTTGTCGCCACTGATCAGCAGTTTCTCCACCCGCGCGAGATACAGCAGCTCGCCGCCCTTTTCCAGCGTCGCCGGGATGGTCGTGACCATCATCGATTGCTTGGCGTTGCTCGGACAGCCCATGCCGCAATAGCCGAGATTCCAGCAACCGCGAACGTTGCGCGGGATCACGTGCCAGCTGTAGCCGAGTTGCTCGCAGCCTTTGCGGATCACATCGTTGTTGGCATTGGGCGGCACCATCCACGGCGCGACGCCGAGGCGCTGCTCCATTTTTTCGAACCACGGCGCCATCTCTGCCGGACTATGGCCTTTGACGTTGTGCTCGCTGGCCCAGTGTTCGAGGGTCGGCTCGGGCGTGCGGAAGCTTGAGGTCCAGTTGATCAGCGTCGTACCGCCGACCGCGCGGCCCTGCAGGATCGTGATCGCGCCGTCCTTGCTCATGCGCCCGATGCCTTCCTGGTAGAGGCTGCTGTAGGCCTCGTCTTCGAGCAGTTTGAAATCCGAACTGGTCTTCAGCGGGCCTTCTTCGATCAGCAGGACTTTGTAGCCGGCCGCGCTGAGGATCTCCGCCGTGGTGCCGCCGCCGGCGCCACTGCCGATGATCGCCACGTCGGCTTCGAGGGTGAGGTCGTCGCTCAGTTGCGCGCCGTTGTAGATTTTCCAGCCTCGGGCAAGGCCTTCGCGGAAGGGATCGGGTACGGGCATCGGTCAGGTTCTCTTTATTATTCTGGATGCGGGTGTGTGTGGCGGCTGGCCCCTTCGCGAGCAGGCTCGCTCCCACAGGGACATGCATTTCAAATATGGGAGCGAGCCTGCTCGCGAAGGCCGCGCCCCGGTTTCAGACCTTAGGCGGCCCGGGATAACCGCAATGCGCCCAGGATTCGGCGCGGGTGTACCAGGCCATCATCACCATCTGCTGCAATGAGCTATGGCCCATGCGCAGCAAGCTCAGTGAACTGTTCTCCCAGCGTTCGAGGAAATGCCGCATCGCTTCAGGGCTGGCATTTCCCCAACTGCCCCAGATGCCGGTAAGCGGGCCACGGGTCACGGCCATGCCCAGCACGTCGAACAGTTGCCGAGTGAGCTTGAGCATTTCCGGCGACACGTGATCGAGGCTGTAGTCCAGCGACTTCAGCGTGCCGTCGACCGCCGCGGGCATTTCCCCGACGGCAACGGCGCCGTCGAGCATCACCGGGATTAGCGCGCGCAGGAACAGTAAGTCGCCGTCGCGCAAAACGACAAAGCCGTTGGCGCTGATGCTAGACGAGCAGCCAGTGAGGCTGGCGCCAAGGCCGGCGGTGGCGAGAAACGCGCTGGCGCCGAGGCTGAATTTCAGCAGGCCACGGCGCGACAGGGCGGGTGTTTCGGTCAGGCTTGGGTGCATTGTTGTTATTACCCGGCGTCGACGAACGTTTAGCGAATGAACAGTTTCTGAATCAGTTTCTGAATCGATGTGCCGTAGGGCGGGTAGATCAGCCGGGCCGCGTTGAAGCGCTGTTTGATCAGCACGCCCTTGGCCTTGCTGAAGGTCAGGAAACCTTCGTGGCCGTGGTAATGGCCCATGCCCGAGGGGCCGATGCCACCGAAGGGCATATCGTCCTGAGCCACATGCAACAAGGTGTCGTTCAGGCATACGCCGCCGGAATGGGTCTCGTGCAGTACGCGATGCTGTTCGCGTTTGTCGTAGCCAAAGTAGTAAAGAGCCAGAGGACGAGGCCGCTGATTGATGTAAGCGAATGCCTGCTCCAGATCGCGGTAGGGCACGATTGGCAGCAATGGGCCGAAGATTTCGTCCTGCATCACGGTCATCTCATCGCTGACATTGAGCAGCACGCTGTGCGGCATGCGTCGGCCCTGGCCTTGTTCGAACAACGGGATCAGCAGTGCGCCCTTGCTGGTCGCGTCGCTGACGTATCCGTTCAGCCGGGCCAGTTGGCGTTCGTTGATGATCGCGGTGTAGTCGACGTTGTCGGCCAGGGTCGGGTAGAAACCTCTCACAGCCTGACGATAGGCCTCGACGAAAGCGCCGACGCGGTCTTCCGGCACCAGCACATAGTCGGGCGCGACGCAGGTCTGCCCGGCGTTGAGGGTTTTGCCGAAGGCGATGCGTTCGGCGGCGTCCTTGAGCGGTACGTCTCTGGAGACGATGGCCGGCGACTTGCCGCCCAGTTCCAGGGTGACCGGCGTGAGGTTTTCCGCCGCAGCGCGCATGACGTGTTTGCCGACGCTGGTGGAACCGGTGAACAGCAAGTGATCGAACGGTAGACGCGAGAACGCCACGCCGACGTCCGCCTCACCCAGCACCACGCTAACCAGGTCTTCGGGAAAGATCCGCGCCAGCAGCTCTTTGAGCAGCAGCCCGGTGGCCGGGGTGGACTCGCTGAGCTTGAGCATCACCCGATTGCCGGCAGCCAGGGCGCCGACCATCGGCCCCACGGCCAGATACAGCGGGTAGTTCCACGGCACGATCACGCCGACCACGCCCAGCGGCTGATAAACCACCTTAGCCGAAGCAGGCTGGAACGCCATGCCGACCTTGCGCCGCGAGGGCTTCATCCAGTTTTTCAGGTGACGACTGGCGTAGTGAATGCCGTGCAGGCTCGGCATCAGCTCGGCGAGCAGGGTTTCGTCGGCGCTGCGGTGACTGAAATCGGCGCTGATCGCGTCGATCAATGCCTGCCGCTCAGCGCTGAGCAGATCGCGCAAAGCCTTGAGCCATTGTTGCCGCTGTGCGGCCGGTGGCATCGGGTTGGCGGCGTACGCGGCGCGTTGTGCCTGGAACTGCCGATCAAGGGTTTCAAGAGGCTGTTGCAGCGTTTGCAGGTAGGCAATGTCGGCAGTCATCGCGGGCTCCGGATTTTATTGTAGTGGGCACTTTTTAGAGTCTAAGCTCTAGAAAGTCAAACGACTTCCGCGCACGTCAGTGTTTTATCCATTTCCGGTTAGGTCGTAAGATGCGCCGTCTACGCACTCTGAATTAAAGCTCAAGCCATGGCCCCACGAATAAAAACCAGCGAGCGCATCGTTCAGAACAGCCTGGAGCTGTTCAATCAGCAGGGCGAGCGCAGCGTCAGCACCAACCACATCGCCGCGCACATGGAGATTTCTCCGGGCAACCTGTACTACCACTTCCCCAACAAGCAGGCGATCATCGCCGTGTTGTTCAGTGAGTACGAAGCCCTGGTGGACAGCTTTCTGCGTCCGCCTCAGGGTCGCCCGGCGACCGTCGAGGACAAGCGTTTCTATCTCAAGGAACTGCTCTCGGCCATGTGGCGCTACCGCTTTCTGCACCGCGACCTCGAGCATCTGCTCGACAGCGATGCGGAACTGGCCGCGCGTTATCGGCGTTTCTCCCAGCGCTGCGTGATCCAGGGGGCCGCAATCTACGAAGGTTTTGTCGCCGCCGGCATCCTGAAAATGGATCGCGTGCAGATCGAGTCGCTGACCCTCAACGCGTGGATCATCCTGACCTCGTGGGTGCGTTTTCTGTGCACCACGCGGGAAAACTCCAACCACCTCAGCGAACAGGCCGTGAAGCGTGGCGTGTACCAGGTGCTGGTGCTGGAAGCAGGGTTTGTTACCGATCAGGCGCGGGATGAAGTCAACGCATTGTTCGACGAGTTCTACGTGCCGCTGGCGCAGGCTCTCGAAGACGTGAAATAAACCGTTCAGCCGAATTCCACAGGAGCCCGTTATGTCGATTGCGCAGTTGATCAGCCCACAAGCACTGGACGCTCGCAAAGAGCAGCCGAGGCTGGTGATTCTCGATTGTCGTTTTGCCCTCGAAGATCCGGATTACGGCCAGCGCAGCTACGCCGAAGGGCACATTGCCGGGGCGAGTTTCGCCGATCTGGAACGGGATCTGAGCGGTAAAGTCGAGAAGGGCGTGACCGGGCGTCATCCGTTGCCCGAGCCGGCGGCGCTGATCGAACGCCTGCAAGCCTGGGGCATCAGCAACGACAGCGATGTGGTTCTGTATGACGACGGCCCGGGTGCATACGCGGCGCGGGCGTGGTGGTTGCTGGCTTGGCTGGGCAAGCGCGACGGCGTATTCATTCTCGATGGCGGGCTCAAAGCCTGGCACGCCGCCGGCCTGCCGCTGAGCCTGGATCCGCCGAGCGTGACGCCGGGCAGCTTCAGTGGTCAGCCGGACATGAGCCTGTTGCTCAGCGCCGAACAATTGCAGCAGCGCCTCGGCCAGCCAACCCTGACCCTGCTCGACGCCCGCGCCTTGCCGCGCTTCAAGGGCGAAGTGGAACCGATCGATCCGGTCGCCGGGCACATTCCCGGCGCGCAGTGTGCGGCGTTCACCGACAACCTCGGCAGTGATGGACGGTTTTTGCCGGCCGAGCAGCTCAAGCAGCGCTTTGCCGCGAAACTGGGCGATCGCTCACCGTCGGAACTGGTCGCCTACTGCGGCTCCGGGGTGACGGCGTGCCATAACCTGTTCGCACTGTGCCTGGCTGGCTATCCGCTGGGTGCGCTGTATGCCGGATCGTGGAGCGAATGGATCAACGAACCGTCGCGCGGCATTGCCACCGGCGAATAACATCGCTGATCCCATGTGGGAGCGAGCTTGCTCGCGAAGGCGTCCTGTCAGGCATTGAATTTCCAGACTGACACACCGCGATCGCGAGCAGGCTCACTCCTACAGGGGATATGCGGTGTTCACACACTGGTCTCGGCCAGCCATTGCGGGATACGCCGCTCCAGGTAATACCTCGGGCGGCGCACCGAGCCATCGACGAAGCCGACATGACCGCCACGCGCCTGCAATTCGAACCGGGTGCAGGCTGACAACTCGTCGGCTTGCGGCAGGCTGTGGGGAAATACGAACGGATCGTCCGCCGCCTGAATGATCAGCGTCGGCGTGCGGATTTCGCCGAGGTAGTAGCGGCTTGAGGCGCGGCGGTAGTAATCCTCGGCATCGGTGAATCCATGCAGCGGCGCGGTGATCCGGCCGTCGAAATCCCAGAACGTACGCATGTTTTCCAGCGAGCCGAGCGCGGCCAGTTTCGCCAGGCCGTCTTCACGCCCGTCATGCTGGAACTGGCGCTGCTTGTTCTTGATGTAGGCGACCATTTCGCGCATGAAATGCGCCTGATAAACCCGCGAAAACCCCTGGCCAATCCGGTCTGCGCACTGGTCGAGCCTGAACGGCACCGACACGGCCACCGCGCCGAGCACGCCGCTGTTGCTGCCGGTTTCGCCCAGATGCTTAAGCAGCACATTACCGCCCAGCGAATAGCCGACCGCGTACAACGGCGCCAACGGTCGTTTCGCGCGCAGGTGCTGGATGGCTTCGGCAAGGTCTTCGCTGGCGCCGGAGTGGTAGCTGCGCGGCAACAGATTCGGCTCGCCGGAACAACCGCGCCAGTTCAGCGCGACGCTGGCCCAGCCCTGGTCGGCCAAGGCCTTTTGAATGCCCGCCACATAGGGCGAATTGGAAGAGCCGGTCAAACCGTGCAGCACCAGTACCAACGGCGCCTCGGCGCTGTGCGGGCCGTGCCAGTCGAGGTCGAGGAAGTCGCCGTCCTCGAGCCACAGGCGTTCGCGTTCGCGCTCGATGTGCACGGTCTTGCGCCACAGCGGCCCCCACAGGGTTTGCAGATGCGGATTGCCGAGGCCGAAGGCGGGGATGAAGCGTTCTGGCGAAGGGGGCACGATGATTCTCGATGGGCTTGAGGCGAGGAAGCTTTGCCCCTCGCCGCAGGTTGCTTGCGACCTTGTCAGCCGGCGATGTCCGCCGTGCGCTGCCACAGCGCGTAAAAAACCCGACCGGATTTCTGTTCACGATGCAGGCGCCAGTTGCCCGGCAGGCCCAGCGTCGATGGCGCTGTTTCGCTTTCAGTGTAGATCCACGAATCGGCCGCCAGCCATTGGCGCTCTTCCAGCAAGTTACAAACCGCTGGCAACAGGTTCTGGTTGAACGGCGGGTCGAGGAACACCAAGTCGAACGGCGTCGCGGTCTGGGTTTCCAGGTAGCGCAGCGCGTCGGCGGTTTGCACCTGGCCGTTGCTGCAACGCAGGGTGCCGAGATGTTCTTTCAGGCTGGAAACCGCAACGTTGCTGGCGTCCAGCGCCTGGGCCGTGGCCGCGCCACGGGACAGGGCTTCGAGAAACAGCGCGCCGCTGCCGGCGAACGGGTCGAGCACTTTCGCCCCTTCGACATACGGCGCGAGCCAGTTGAACAGGGTTTCACGCACGCGATCCGGGGTCGGGCGCAGGCCCGGTGCGTCGGGGAAGCTCAGCTTGCGGCTGCGCCACTGGCCGCCAATGATGCGCAGCTGGTTCACGCCGTTGTGCAAGTTTTGCACGGGTTTTTTCGGTGCTCGAGTGGCCATTAATGCTCCGGAACCCCGAGCGGTTGCTCGGCAGGTTTATCAGATGGGGCCGGTAACGGCTTTTGCGGCACGGTCGGGCCAGCGGTGACGATGACCATTTTCTCCGTGCTCAGGTGTTTGTTCAGGGCGTCGCGGACTTGCTCCACAGTCAGACTCTGCGACTGCCGCATGAAATCGTCGAGATAGCTCAGCGGCAGATTATAGAAGCCCATCGCGCCGAGCTGGCCAACGATGTCGGCGTTGCTCGCGGTGGACAGCGGGAAGCTGCCGGCCAGTTCGCGCTTGGCATCGTCGAGTTCTTTTTGCGTCGGCCCGGTTTTCAGGTAGTCGGCGAGCACGTCCTGCACCAGCTTCAGGGTGCCTTCGCTCATCTCGGCGCGGGTCTGCAGGTTGATCATGAACGGGCCACGGGCCTGCATCGGGCTGAACGCCGAATAAACACCGTAGGTCAGGCCACGCTTCTCGCGCACTTCGCTCATCAGGCGCGTACCGAAACCACCGCCGCCGAGGATCTGGTTGCCCAGCGACAGCGCGGCGTAATCCGGATCGTCGCGATCGATGCCCAGTTGCGCGAGCATCAGGTTGGTCTGTTTCGACGGAAACTCGATGTGGTTGACGCTGGCCTTCGGTTCCTGCGGTGCGGCGATTTTCGCCAGTGCCGGACCTTTCGGCAGGGCAGAAGAGACCTGATTGGCGATCGCCTCGGCTTCGGCTCGCGACAGGTCGCCGACCAGTGCAATCACAGCGTTGCCGGCGGCGTAGGCCTTGGCATGGAACTCGCGCAATTGCGCGACCGTGATCTTCGGCACGCTCTGCGCATTGCCATCGCTGGAATGCGCGTACGGGTGCTCGCCGTACAGACGCTTCATCAGCTCCAGGCTGGCGAGTTTGCCGGGGTTCTGTTTCTGGTATTCGAAACCGGCGAGCAACTGGTTCTTGATGCGCGCGAAGGAGTCGGCGGGGAAGGTCGGTTTGCCGACCACATCGGCGAACAGCTTCAACGCCGGTTCACGCTGCTCAGGTGCGCTCAGGCTGCGCAGCGAAGCCAGCGCCATGTCCTTGAACGCACCGTTGCCGAAGTCGGCGCCGAGGCCTTCAAACCCTTGAGCGATGGCGCCGACGTCTTTGCCGGCAATGCCTTCGTTGAGCATGGCGTTGGTCAGCACGGCGAGGCCGGGGACGTTGCCATCCTGGCTGCTGCCAGCGGCGAAGATCAGGCGCATGTCGAACATCGGCAGCTCATGCGCTTCGACAAACAGCACTTTCGCGCCTTCAGCAGTGTTCCAGGTCTGCACATCAAGCTTGCGGCTGGCCGGAGCCTTGCCGTCGAGTTCGGCCAGCGATTGCAATCTCTGGCTGGACTTGGCGTTATCCAGTGCTTCGCTGGCCTTGCTGTCAGCGCTTGGCGACAAATAAACCGCTGCCGAGCCGATCACTGCGACAGCAATCAGGCCAAGCAGCATCAGGCGTGGGGTTTTGCGCTCACTCATGAGTCGTCTCCATTGGCAGGACGTGGGCGACGCTGAGACGTTCGCGGGTGAAATACTTTTTCGCGGCGTTCTGGATGTCTTGCGGGGTCACGCTTTCCAGATCGGCCAGTTCGGTGTCCATCAGCTTCCACGACAGACCGACCGTTTCCAGTTGACCGATCGCGGTGGCCTGGCTGGTGATCGAGTCACGCTCGTAGACCAGGCCGGCGATGACTTGAGCGCGGACGCGTTCGAGCTCTTCGGCAGACGGCGCGGTGGTTTTCAGTTGCTCAAGCAGTTTCCACAAGCCGGCTTCGGCCTGGGCGATGGTCTTTTTCTTCTGCGTATTTGGCGTGGCCGACAGGGTGAACAGGCTGTCGCCACGGGTGTAGGCGTCATAGTCCGACGAGCCGCCGGAGACCAGCTCTTCGCCGCGTTCCAGTTGCGCCGGGATGCGTCCGCTGTAGCCGCCGTCGAGCAGCGCCGAGATCAGGCGCAAGGCGTTGACAGAGCGTTTGTCTTCAGCGGTAGCAATGCTCGGCACGTTGAAGCCAAGCATCAGGCTCGGCAGTTGGGTCTGCACGCGCAGGGTGATCTGGCGTTCGCCGGGCTCGGCCAGTTCCAGCGGTTTTTTCGCCGGTGGCACGTCGCGTTTGGCGACCGGGCCGAAATAACGCTGGGCGAGGGTTTTCACTTCGTCCGGAGTGACGTCACCGACCACCACCAGCGTGGCGTTGTTCGGCGCGTACCAGGATTGGTACCAGTGGCGCAGTTCCTCGACTTTCATGCGGTCGAGGTCAGCCATCCAGCCGATGGTCGGCGTGTGGTAACCGCTGGCCGGGTAGGCCATGGCCTTGTAGCGCTCGTAAGCCTTGGACATCGGCTTGTCATCAGTGCGCAGGCGGCGCTCTTCCTTGATGACTTCGATTTCCTTGGCGAACTCGTCGGCCGGCAGGCGCAGGTTGGCCATGCGGTCGGCTTCCAGCTCGAAGGCCACGCCGAGGCGATCGCGGGCCAGCACCTGATAGTAAGCGGTGAAGTCGTCGCTGGTGAACGCGTTCTCTTCGGCGCCGAGGTCGCGCAGGATCAGCGAGGCTTCGCCGGGGCCGACTTTTTCGCTGCCCTTGAACATCATGTGCTCGAGCGCGTGGGACAGACCGGTCTGGCCCGGAGTCTCGTAGCTGGAGCCGACCTTGTACCAGATCTGCGAAACGACCACCGGCGCACGATGGTCTTCGCGCACGACGACCTTGAGGCCGTTGTCGAGGGTGAATTCATGGGTCGGTTGCGGGTCGGCCGCCAGGGCCGAAAGGGGCAGGCAGACTGCGCTGAGCAGCAGGCCAGCAGCGCGGCGGGCAAGAGCATTCATTCGTTTTTCAACCTGTTGGGCTGCCCGCTTGGTCTTAGCGTCGGCGGGCGAGAGGGTGCTAGGATACTGATCCGTTTTACTGGCGGCCACGCCTATCAGGCTTCAGGGTTTGATAAGGCTGTATAGGTTTGCGGCGAAAAGTTGTGTTTTTCCCACTAAACTCCGCGTTTTCGCCGATCTTTGCCGGTGTAGACCAACGTTAATACGATCCTTGAGGTGCCTTCGGTGCCTCGACAAAATGTTGCGCGTGAACAAGCTGGGTGAAACACAGTCTGTTCTGCATCGAATATTTATTTGCCGGGGCGCCCTGTTGGCGCGTCGCTACCGTGAGATAGCCGTCCTCCATGTTTGGTTCCAACGACGACAAGAAGAGCCCAGCTGCGGCTGGCGAGAAGAAAAGCCTGTTCGGATGGCTGCGGAAGAAACCGCAGGAACCCGTCGTCGAACAGCCGCCCGCGATTCCTGAGCCGGCCCCCGCGCCAGCACCTGTAATAGAAGAAGAGCCGGCGCCGATTGTGCTGCCGATCGCCGAGCCGGTGCTGCAACCGGAGGCTGAAGCCGAGCCGGAAGCGCCCGCCGCTCCCGAACTGCCGCTGACGCCCGCCGCCGAGCCGTGGCTGACCTTGCCAGTGGCAGAAGAGCCGGTCGCGCTGGTTGAAGAAGCAGCGCCGCATGTGACGCCAGTGATTCCTGCGCCGGTTGCCGAGGTTGCGGCGCAGCCTGTGCTTGAAGCGGTTGTCGAGCCAGCGCCGATCATTTCTGAACCCGCCGCCCCGGTTGTTCCGCCGTCCGAGCCTGAGCCCGCACCGCTTGCCGCTGCGCCGGTTGTCGCTCCGATCGTGCCGGTCGAAGCGCCTGTAGAAACGCCCGTCGAAACCCCGCGCACCGAAGAAACCAAAGCCGGCTTCTTCGCCCGTCTCAAGCAAGGCCTGTCGAAGACCAGCGCCAGCATCGGCGAGGGCATGGCCAGCCTGTTCCTCGGGCGCAAGACCATCGATGATGACCTGCTCGACGACCTCGAAACCCGTCTGCTCACCGCCGACGTCGGCGTCGAAGCCACTACGCAGATCATCCAGCGCCTGACCCAGAAGGTCGCACGTAAGGAGCTGGCCGACGCCGACGCCCTGTACAAATCTCTGCAGGCCGAATTGGCAGCGATGCTCAAACCGGTTGAACAGCCACTGAAAATCGCCTCGCAGAACAAGCCTTTCGTGATCCTGGTGGTCGGCGTCAACGGCGCCGGCAAAACCACCACCATCGGCAAACTGGCGAAGAAGCTGCAACTGGAAGGCAAGAAAGTCATGCTGGCGGCCGGTGACACCTTCCGTGCAGCGGCCGTGGAGCAATTGCAGGTCTGGGGCGAGCGCAACAAGATACCGGTGATCGCCCAGCACACCGGCGCTGATTCCGCTTCGGTGATCTTCGATGCGGTGCAAGCGGCCAAGGCCCGTGGCATCGATGTGCTGATCGCCGACACCGCCGGTCGCCTGCACACCAAAGACAACCTGATGGAAGAGCTGAAAAAGGTTCGCCGGGTGATCGGCAAGCTCGACGCCGACGCGCCGCACGAAGTGCTGCTGGTGCTCGACGCCGGCACTGGCCAGAACGCCATCAACCAGGCCAAGCAGTTCAACCAGACCGTCGAACTGACCGGCCTGGCGCTGACCAAGCTCGACGGCACCGCCAAGGGCGGGGTGATTTTCGCCCTGGCCAAGCAGTTCGGCCTGCCGATCCGCTACATCGGCGTCGGTGAAGGCATCGACGATTTGCGCACCTTTGAAGCCGAACCCTTTGTCCAGGCGCTGTTTGCCGAGCGGGAGCGTTCATGATTCGTTTCGAACAGGTCGGTAAACGCTACCCGAACGGTCACGTCGGCTTGCATGAGCTGAGCTTTCGAGTCCGTCGTGGCGAGTTCTTGTTTGTCACCGGTCACTCCGGTGCCGGTAAATCCACGCTGTTGCGCCTGTTGCTGGCGATGGAACGGCCGACCAGCGGCAAGCTGCTGCTCGCCGGGCAAGACCTGAGCACCATCAGCAACGCGCAGATTCCGTTCCTGCGCCGACAGATCGGCGTGGTGTTCCAGAATCACCAGTTGCTGTTCGATCGTACGGTGTTCAACAACGTCGCCTTGCCGCTGCAGATCCTCGGCCTGTCCAAGGTCGAGATCGCCAAGCGCGTCGATTCGGCGCTGGAGCGCGTGGCACTGTCGGACAAATCCGATCTGTACCCGGGCGACCTGTCCACTGGTCAGCAACAGCGCGTCGGCATTGCCCGCGCCATCGTCCATCGCCCGGCCTTGCTGCTGGCGGACGAACCGACCGGTAACCTCGACCCGCGTCTGGCGGCGGAGATCATGGGCGTGTTCGAAGACATCAACCGTTTGGGCACCAGCGTGCTGATCGCCAGTCACGACCTGGCACTGATCGCGCGCATGCGTCATCGCATGCTGACCCTGCAACGCGGCCGCCTGATCGGCGACGGGGAGGCCGGGGTATGAGTGCGACACGCAGTCCGAAGGTTTCCGAGCGCGTGGCCCCGAAGGCCGCCGATCCGCAACCGCAGAAAAAGAAAAAGCACGACGATGACGACGGCCCGGACTTCGCCACGCTGTTTCGCGCCTGGATCGAAAGCCATCGCGCCAGCCTTCTCGACAGCCTGCGCCGCCTCGGCAAGCAGCCGATCGGCAGCTTCTTCACCTGCATGGTGATGGCCGTGGCGTTGAGTCTGCCGATGGGGTTGTCGCTGTTGCTCAACAATGTCGAGCGTCTTGGCGGTTCCTGGCAGCGCGCGGCGCAGATTTCCCTGTACCTGCAACTCGACGCCAGCCCGGAGCAGGGTGAAGCGCTGCGTGAGCAGATCAAAGGCATGCCGGGCGTCGCTGATGCCGAATATGTCGGCCGCGATCAGGCGCTGGAAGAGTTCCAGCAGCAGTCCGGCCTGGGTGAAGCCCTGCGTGAGCTGCCCGAGAACCCTTTGCCGGGTGTGGTGCTGGTGACACCGAACGAAGTCGACAAGCCGACACTCGAAGCATTAAGACAAAAACTTTCCGAGCTGCCGAAGGTACAACAGGCGCAACTTGATCTAGTCTGGGTCGAGCGTCTGGCCGCCATCCTCAAGCTTGGCGACCGCTTTGTCTTCGGTCTGACGGTGTTGTTGGTGTCTGCATTACTTTTGGTGATAGGCAATACCATTCGTCTTCATATTGAAAACCGCCGCACCGAGATAGAAGTGATTAAACTCGTCGGCGGCACTGACAGTTATGTGCGCCGCCCTTTCCTGTATATGGGCGCGTTGTATGGCTTCGGTGCAGGGCTGTTGTCCTGGGGTGTATTGGCGTTCGGCCTCAACTGGCTGAACGATGCGGTGGTCGGACTGGCCGGTTTGTACGGCAGTGATTTCGCCCTGGCCGGCGTGCCAGTGGCCGACGGTCTGTCGCTCTTGCTTGGCGCGGTGCTGTTGGGTTATATCGGTGCATGGATTGCAGTCGCACGTCATCTCAGGGAGCTGGCGCCGAAGTAGAATCTTTTTTGCGCGTGATTGACCTTGCGGTTTTTATGGGAACTTGTACCTGAGTTCCCGGTCAATTTTTCGCAGTGCCGAGAGGCACGAGTATGTAAGTGGGAGGTTTTTTCGTATGACCAATTCTTTGCAACCTGCGTATGCGCTGGTTCCGGGTGCGAACCTGGAAGCCTATGTGCACACCGTCAACAGCATTCCATTGCTGACGCCGGAGCAGGAGCGTGAACTGGCCGAGAGTCTCTACTATGAGCAGGATTTGGGGGCGGCTCGGCAGATGGTGCTCGCCCACCTGCGTTTTGTCGTACACATTGCCCGTAGCTATTCCGGCTACGGTCTGGCTCAGGCTGATCTGATCCAGGAAGGTAATGTCGGCCTGATGAAGGCCGTCAAGCGCTTCAACCCGGAAATGGGTGTGCGTCTGGTGTCGTTCGCCGTGCACTGGATCAAGGCGGAAATTCACGAGTTCATCCTGCGCAACTGGCGCATTGTGAAAGTCGCGACCACCAAGGCCCAGCGCAAGCTGTTCTTCAACCTGCGCAGCCAGAAGAAGCGTCTGGCGTGGCTGAACAACGAGGAAGTCCACCGTGTGGCGGAAAGCCTTGGCGTCGAACCACGTGAAGTGCGCGAAATGGAAAGCCGCCTGACCGGCCATGACATGGCCTTCGACCCGGCTGCTGAGGCCGACGACGACAGCGCTTTCCAGTCGCCGGCCAACTACCTGGAAGACCACCGGTACGACCCGGCCCGTCAACTGGAAGATGCCGACTGGAGCGACAACTCGAACACCAACCTGCACGAAGCGCTGGAAGTGCTGGACGAGCGTAGCCGCGACATCCTCTACCAGCGCTGGCTGGCAGAAGAGAAAGCCACGCTGCACGACCTGGCGCAGAAGTACAACGTGTCGGCCGAGCGAATCCGTCAGCTCGAAAAGAGCGCGATGAACAAGCTCAAGTTGTCGATCGCCGCGTAACCGGCGCATCAGCAATAAAAAACGCCCCGATCAGCGATGATCGGGGCGTTTTTATTTCTGTTTCAACACAAATCCCTGTGGGAGCGAGCCTGCTCGCGAATGCAGCTTATCAGTGCTATCAATGCAAGCCGACACACCGCTTTCGCGAGCAGGCTCGCTCCCGCATTGGTATTTCGGTGTTATTCAGCCCAAGGCGCCCGTCGCGAATCATTCAGCCCGAGCAAATAACTGTCCCCGCCCAACTGACTCATCTGCTGCCGAATCCACCCGGCACGGCGCGATACATAACCGGTCGGATGACTCGCGCTCCACACCCGTGGATTGGGCAGTACCGCCGCCAGATAACTCGCCTGCTGGCGCGACAATGACTTCGCGCTCACGCCAAAGTGATGCCGCGCCGCTGCTTCAGCGCCAAACACGCCGTCATCCCACTCGACACTGTTCAGGTACACCTCAAGAATCCGCTGCTTGGGCCAGAACACCTCGATCAGCGCGGTAAACCACGCTTCCAGGCCTTTGCGCAGATAACTGCGACCCGACCAGAGAAAGAGGTTTTTCGACACCTGTTGGCTCAAGGTGCTGGCGCCGCGAATCGAGCCGCCCAGCTCGTTGTGGGCCAGAGCGGCCTGAATCGCGCGCAGATCGAAGCCCCAGTGCTCGGGGAATTTCTGGTCTTCGCCAGCAATTACCGCCACTTTCAGGTCATCGGAGATCTCGTTCCACGGTTTCCAGGTGCGCTGCAGGTCAATCGGCTCGCCGTCGACCCAGGATTCGACCTTGCGCTCGACCATCAACGCCGTGCCCGGCGGTGGCACGAAGCGAAACACCAACACCAGCAAGACACTGCCACCGGCGAACCAGAGCAGAGCCTTCGTGAGACGACGGAAAATTGAACGCAGCATAGAGATGGCTTGGCCGAACCCGTGGAGCGGGCCATTATACAGACCCTGCCGATGGCGTCTGACTGGAGTTCCCCATGCTGCGTGGCTTTTTGATGCTGGCCGCTTTTTTCGGATTCACCGGTGTTGCGCTGGGCGCGTTTGCCGCCCACGGCCTGAAAAACCGTCTGACGCCGGAATACCTGACGATTTTCCACACCGGCGTCACCTACCAACTGGTGCACACACTCGCGCTGTTCGGCGTTGCGCTGCTGGCCACGCAGATTCAGGGGCGCCTGATTACTTGGGCCGGCCTGTCCTTCACCGTCGGCATGGTGTTGTTCTCCGGCAGCCTGTATCTGCTGACCATGACCGGCATCAGCAAACTCGGCATCATCACGCCGTTTGGTGGCCTCGCGTTTCTCGTCGGTTGGGTTTGCCTCGGCCTCGCCGCCTGGCGCTTGCAGCTAACCGCTTGACGCTTGGTACTGACCTTTAGGTCATGATCGGGCTAGAATGCCAGCCCCTAAAAATGATGGCGGCGTTGTGCATGCGCATTCAGTTGAACGGCGAGTCCTTTGAATTGCCCGACGGTGAAACCGTTGCGGGCCTGATCACCCGTCTGGATCTGGCCGGACGTCGGGTGGCGGTCGAGCTCAATCTGGACATCGTCCCGCGCAGCCAGCATGCCGACACCACGTTGAACGACGGCGACAACGTCGAAGTGGTCCACGCCATCGGCGGCGGCTGATTGTCCCGGCCCGCAAGGGCACAGAATTCTGCAAGACCCTCACCCTTAAAGAGGATTCCCCATGAGCATCGTTCGTAGCGACAAGCCTTTTGTGCTGGCCGGTCGTACTTACCAGTCGCGTTTGCTGGTCGGTACCGGCAAGTACCGTGACATGGAAGAAACCCGCCAGGCCATCGAAGCCTCGGGTGCCGAGATCGTCACTTTCGCCGTGCGCCGCACCAACCTGGGCCAGATCGAAGGCGAGCCGAACCTGCTCGAAGTGCTGTCGCCGGATCGCTACACCTTCCTGCCGAACACTGCCGGTTGCTACGACGCCATCGAAGCCGTGCGCACCTGCCGCCTGGCGCGTGAACTGCTCGACGGCCACAACCTGGTGAAGCTGGAAGTGCTGGCCGACCAGAAAACCCTGTTTCCCAACGTGATCGAAACCCTCAAGGCCGCCGAAACCCTGGTCAAGGAAGGCTTCGACGTGATGGTCTACACCAGCGATGACCCGATCATCGCTCGCCAGTTGGCCGAAATCGGTTGCATCGCCGTGATGCCGCTGGCGGGTCTGATCGGCTCCGGTCTGGGCATCTGCAATCCGTACAACCTGCAGATCATCCTCGAAGAAGCCAAGATCCCGGTGCTGGTGGATGCTGGCGTCGGTACCGCTTCCGACGCGACCATCGCCATGGAGCTGGGTTGCGACGCCGTACTGATGAACTCGGCCATCGCCCACGCCCAGCAACCGGTGATGATGGCGCAAGCCATGCAACACGCCATCGTCGCTGGTCGCCTGGCGTACCTCGCCGGCCGCATGCCGAAAAAACTTTATGCCAGCGCCTCTTCGCCGCTGGATGGTCTGATCAAGTAAGAGCCATTGATGACTGAATCGAACGACACGCCTGTCCAGCCGGACGAAAGCGACGAGCGCCAACACCGCCGCATCAAGAGTTTCGTGATGCGCGCCGGGCGCATGACCGAAGGCCAGCAACGCGGCCTGGACCAGGGCGCGCCGCTGTACGTGCTGCCGCTGGCCGATGCGCCGGTCGATTACGACCAGGTGTTCGGCCGCTCGGCGCCGCGCTCGCTGGAAATCGGTTTCGGCATGGGCCATTCGCTGCTGGAAATGGCCGCGGCTGCTCCGGAGCAGGATTTCATCGGTGTTGAAGTACACCGTCCGGGTGTCGGCGCGCTGCTCAATGGCGTGCTGACCCAAGGGCTGACCAACCTGCGGGTCTACGATTGCGACGCGATCGAAGTGCTCAACCGCTGCATCGCCGACAACAGCCTCGATCGCCTGATGCTATTTTTCCCGGATCCGTGGCACAAGAGCCGCCACCACAAGCGACGCATCGTCCAGGCCTCGTTCGCCGAACTGGTGCGTAGCAAGTTGAAGGTTGGCGGCATTCTGCACATGGCCACCGACTGGGAACCGTACGCCGAGTACATGCTGGAAGTGATGAACGTCGCCCCCGGCTACCGCAACCTTGCCGAAGACGGCAAATGCGTCCCACGCCCGGCCGAACGCCCGATCACCAAGTTCGAACGCCGCGGCGAACGTCTTGGCCATGGCGTGTGGGATCTGAAGTTCGAAAAGATCGCCTAAGCATCACGCAATAAAAACTGTGGGAGCGAGCCTGCTCGCGAAAGCGGTCTGACAATCAACGATGATGTTGGATGTCATGACGCCTTCGCGAGCAGGCTCGCTCCCACATTTCGTTTTGGGGTGTTTGCGGGGTCAGCGGCGGTCGGCGACGACGCCGATCAGTACCAGTACCACCAACAGCACCGGAGCCAGGCTGTAGTTGTTGAACTGGCTCAGGCCTTTGATCACCCACGGCGTGGCGTAGATCAGCGCGGCGCCGCTGCCGATCAGGCAGAGCAGGGCCATCAGGGGCACGCGCAGGGCGCCGGCGATGCTGCCCAGGCGTTGCTCGACCCAGCCTTTGAAGTCAGCGCCGAACAGCACCAGCAGGCAACCGACCAGCGCCAGAGCGATTTCCGAGAGATTGCTGCGGCTCCAGCGGGAGACGGTGGCCAGCAGGTCGAGTATCAAATCCATGCGTTTTCCCTTTGAGCTGAAGTCAGTTCAGAAATTGTTGCAGCAAGTCGTTGAGGAACAGCTGGCCGCGTTCGGTCGCCGCCAGGCGTGACGGTTCGACCTGCAACAGGCCGCTTTGTTCGGCCTCGCGGCGGCCTTCGGCGAGGGTCTCCAGCGACAGACCGGTGCGTTCCGGATACAGGCGCGATTCGACCCCGGCGGTCAGGCGCAGGGCGTTCATCAGGAACTCGAACGGCATCTCGTCATTGCTCAGCGATTTCTCGCCGGCCTGAAAGCTTTTCGCCGGGTTCAGATAGTCCTTCGGCAGGCGGGTTTTCCATGTGCGCACGATGCGCCCGTCCGGGTGGCTCAGCTTGCCATGGGCGCCGGCGCCGATGCCGATGAAGTCGCCAAAACTCCAGTAATTGAGGTTGTGCCGCGCCGGTCGCCCTGCCTGGGCATACGCCGACACTTCGTATTGCGCGTAACCGTGCTCGGCCAGTAGCGCCTGGCCGGCTTCCTGAATGTCCCACAGGGTGTCGTCTTCCGGCAGCACTGGCGGCTGGTTCCAGAACACCGTATTGGGCTCCAGCGTCAGCTGATACCAGGAAATGTGCGTCGGCTGCAGCGCGATGGCCTGGCGCAGATCGCTCAAGGCATCGTCCAGCGACTGATCGGGCAAGCCGTGCATGAGATCGAGATTGAAGTTATCGAACCCGGCCTGCCGGGCCATGCCCGCCGCACGCACGGCTTCGTCACCGTTGTGAATGCGGCCGAGGGCTTCAAGCTTTTCCTGCTGGAAACTCTGGATGCCGATCGACAGGCGATTGATCCCCAGCTTGCGATAAGCAACAAACTTCTCTTGCTCGAAGGTGCCCGGATTGGCCTCAAGGGTGATTTCGATGTCGGCGGCGAACGGGATGCGTTGCTCGACGCCCTGCAACAAGCGTCCGAGGGCTTCGGCGCTGAACAGGCTCGGCGTCCCGCCACCAAAGAAAATCGAGGTCAGCTTACGGCCATACACCGCATGCAGATCCTGGTCGAGATCGGCCAGCAGCGCGTCGACGTATTCCTGCTCCGGCAGCACCGGGCTGGCGGTGTGCGAGTTGAAATCGCAATACGGGCATTTGCGCACACACCACGGAATGTGGATGTACAGCGCCAGGGGCGGCAGGGTGGGCAGCGGCGCCCGAGGCGAAGAAGCGGCGCCGCCGATGATCAGCGACGACGCAGAGGGGCTGTCGGTCATTTCAAGCCCAGACGCTGGCGCAGCAGATCCATTGCACGGGCGCGGTGGCTGATCTGGTTTTTGTCGGCCGGGCTCAGTTCGGCGCTGGAGCAGTCGCGCTCCGGCACCCAGAACAGTGGGTCATAACCGAAGCCGTGCTCGCCGCTGGCAGCGGTGAGGATGCGCCCGTGCCACAGGCCTTCGCAGAGGATCGGCAGCGGATCATCGGCGTGGCGCACCAGTGCCAGCACGCAGACGAACTGCGCGCCGCGCTCAGCTTGCGGCACGTCCTTCAGCGCATCGAGCAGTTTGGCGTTGTTCGCCGCGTCGCCCTGGCCGTCGGCGTAACGCGCCGAATAGATGCCCGGTGCGCCGCCGAGGAAGTCCACTGCCAGCCCGGAATCGTCGGCCAGTGCCGGCAGCCCGGAAATGCGCGCGGCATTGCGGGCCTTGAGGATCGCGTTCTCGACGAACGACAGGCCGGTTTCTTCCGGCTCGACCTTGCACCATTCGCCAATCGAGCGCAGTTGCACCGAGTCGCCGAGCATGGCCTGGAGTTCTTTGAGTTTGCCGGCGTTATGGCTGGCCAGTACGAGCTGCTTGATGTTCATCATTCGCCGGGAAAGAGTTCTTGGTTGAAGTTGATGGTGTTGATCTTGTCGCCGTTCTGCACCTTGATTTCAAAGGTGCGGGTTTCCTGTTGCGGCACCGGGTACTGGGCGATGTAGTAGATCGCGCCCTGTTCGGTGACCTGGCGGAATTTCAGCGCCACGCTGTTGCTGGTCAGGTCCTTGACCGTGCCGGTGACGCTGGCGATCAGCGGTTTGCCGTCCTTGACCACCGAGACGTTGATCACGCCCTGGTTCTTGCTGCGAATCAGCTCGGCAGCCTTGGCGATGTCCGGTTGCAGGAACGTCGAGTTGAACGTGTTGTAGTGCACCGTGATGTCGCCGAAGGTTTCCTTGCGTTCACCTTTGATGACGTCCGCCGCCATGGCGCTGGCGCTCAGGCAGGCGGTGAGTAACAGCAACGCTAGACGACTCATGTTCGTGCTCCTTCAAATGCCCAGGCTCAGACCGCGACTCGGTGGTCCGCCAACTGCGGACTGCTGACGCGGTAGATACCGATTTCACCTAACAGATTAGGCCATAGCTTACTGGCCCACCCGTGCCGGTGCTGTTGATCCACGGCAAGCCGATCAATGACCTTCGCATCACGTTCGCGGCACAGTTCTTCGAAATCCTCGAAGGTGCAGAAGTGGATGTTCGGCGTGTTGTACCAGGTGTAGGGCAGGAATTCCGAGACCGGCATGCGGCCCTTGCTCGCCAGATACCAGCGGCAGCGCCAGTGGCCGAAGTTGGGGAAGGTGATGATGCACTGACGGCCGACCCGGAGCATTTCGTCGAGGATCCTGTCCGGGTAATGCACCGCTTGCAGGGCCTGGGTCATGACGACGATGTCGAAACTGTTGCTGGCAAAATTGCCCAGGCCTTTGTCCAGATCCTGCTCGATGACGTTGATGCCCTTGGCCACGCACTCGGCGATGTTGTCAGCGTCGTTTTCCAGGCCATAACCGGTGACGTTCTTGTTGTCGCGCAGCCAGGTCAGCAGCTCGCCGTCACCGCAACCCAAGTCGAGGACGCGGCTGCCGGCGGGGATCCATTCCTGGATGATTTCCAGATCAGCTCTCATGGCTTTCTCACAACGAAATGCGGTTCATGTAATTGCCGAACGCCTGCAAATAACGCGGGATCGGAATCAGGAAGGCGTCGTGGCCTTGCGGCGCGTCGATTTCCAGATAACTGACGTCCTTGCGCGCGGCCATCAGCGCATCCACCAGTTCCCGCGAGCGCGCCGGGGAGAAGCGCCAGTCGGTGGTGAACGACATCACGCAGAACTTGGCCGTGGCGTTTTCGAAGGTTTTCGCCAGGTCGTCGTCGAAGTTAGCCGCTGGATCGAAGTAATCCAGCGCTTTGGTCATCAACAGGTAGGTGTTGGCATCGAAGCGCCCGGAGAATTCTTCGCCCTGGTAACGCAGGTAGCTTTCGACCTGGAACTCGACGCTGTGGAAGTCGTAGTTGAGCTTTTCGCTCTTCAGGCCACGGCCGAATTTCTCACCCATGGAGTCGTCGGACAGATAGGTGATGTGGCCGACCATGCGCGCCAGCATCAGCCCGCGCTTGGGGATCACGCCCGCTTCCTGGAACGAACCACCGTGGAATTCCGGATCGGTGAGGATCGCCTGACGCGCGACTTCGTTGAAGGCGATGTTCTGCGCCGACAATTTAGGCGCCGAGGCGATCGCCAAGCAGTGACGTACGCGATCCGGGTAGGTGATGGTCCATTGCAGGGCCTGCATGCCGCCGAGGCTGCCGCCGATCACCGCTGCCCACTGGCGGATGCCGAGCAGGTCAGCCAGACGCGCTTGGCTGTGCACCCAGTCTTCCACGGTGAGCACCGGGAAATCGGCGCCGAACGGCTTGCCGGTTTCCGGGTTGATACTGCTCGGGCCGGTGGAGCCGTTGCAGCCACCGAGGTTGTTCAGGCTGACCACAAAGAACTTGTTGGTGTCGATCGGCTTGCCGGGGCCGATGCAGCTGTCCCACCAACCGGGCTTGCGGTCGTCGACGCTGTGATAACCAGCGGCGTGATGATGACCGGACAGCGCGTGGCAGATCAGCACGGCGTTGCTCGCCTGGGCGTTCAGCGTGCCGTAGGTTTCATAAATCAGGTCATAAGCGGCCAGCGAACGGCCACAGGCCAGCGTCAGCGGTTCGCTGAAATGCGCGGTTTGCGGCGTTACCAGACCAACAGAATCGGCGGGAAAGGCAGTTGGCATCGACCCTGCTCTCGTTGAAATGAGGCGTAAGTCTAAAGACCGGGGGGGTTAGCGGCAAGCAACGATCAGGTCCGGCGTTTTCGCTTCGCACCGAGGTGCAGCCATTCGCGAGCAGGCTCGCTCCCACAGTTGAAATGCATTCCAATGTGGGAGCGAGCCTGCTCGCGAAAAAGGCGACTCGGTCAGTCAGACCGAACGCACTGGCTTACATCAGCAAACGCAGAATCTCCGGCATCATCGTCATCGCCGCCAGATTGTTGATCACCAGCATGTCGATCAATTTCAGCGCAAGGAAGGCGAAGATCGGCGACAGGTCCAGGCCGCCGAGGTTCGGCAGGAAGCGGCGGAACGGTGCCAGCGCCGGTTCACAGATCTGGTTGACCAGTTCAGCGCCCGGATTGTGGCTGCCCGGTGCGACCCACGACAGGATCACGCTGATGATCAGGGCGAAGAAGAAGATCTTCAGGAACAGTGCAGTGACGCCGATCAGCGACCAGATCACCAGTTGCAGCGGGTTGCCAGTGGTGCCGTAGGTCAGCAGCAGGGTCAGCGCCATCAGCAGCAGTTGCACCAGAATCGCCAGCACCAGCGACGACATGTCGAGGCCGAACAGGCTCGGGATGATCCGGCGCAAAGGCTTGAGCAGCGGCTGAGTGGCCTTGACCACGAACTGGCACAGCGGGTTGTAGAAGTTCGCCCGCACCAGTTGCAGGACGAAGCGCAGCAGCACGATCAGCAGGTACAGGCTGCCGAGGGTTTGCAGCACGTAAACCGCTGCGGTGTTCAATCCGATCATGTAAGGCTCCTTTATTTGCCCAGTTGTTCGGCCATTTCGGCCGAGCGGTGCGCGGCGGCGCCGAGTGCGGTTTCAACCAGCGCTTCGAAGCCGCCAGCCTGGAATGATTTGATCGCAGCTTCCGTTGTGCCATTCGGCGAGGTCACGCGGCGACGCAATTCGGCTGCATCGACATCGCTGGACACCGCCATGTGCGCGGCGCCCAGAGCAGTCTGCACGGTCAGTTGCTCAGCGATCTCTTTTGGCAGGCCAAGTTTGACGCCGGCGGCGGTCATCGCTTCGATCAGCAGAAAGAAGTACGCCGGGCCGGAGCCGGACACTGCGGTGACTGCGTCCAGTTGCTGTTCTTCTTCCAGCCACAGCGCAATGCCGACGGCGGACAGCAGCTCTTCGGCTTGCTGGCGCTGCTCGGCGCTCACTTCGCTGGTCGCGTACAGACCGCTGACCCCCTGACGCAGCAGCGCCGGAGTATTGGGCATGCAGCGCACGATCGGTTGTTCGCCGAGCCACGCGGTCATGCTCGCGCAGGTGATGCCGGCGGCGATCGACACCACCAGTTGATTGGGCTTGAGGCTCGGGCGAATCGCCTCGCATACGGTTTTCATCGCCTGTGGCTTGACCGCCAGCACGATGACATCGACGCCGTCGATGGCCTGGGCGTTGTCAACGAAGGTTTCGATGCCGTGTTCGGCGCTGACCTTGGCGCGGGTGTCTTCGCCCGGATCGCTGGCGCGGATCTGCGCCGCTTCCAGACCTTTGGCGCGCAAGCCGCCAATTAGACTGGCCGCCATGTTGCCCGCACCGATAAACGCAATACGTGTGTTGCTCATGTGTGGTCCTTATCTGGAAACGTTCAAGACTGGGAATAATCTCTGGCGCCAAACAGCGCGGTACCGATCCGCACCCAGGTGGCGCCTTGGGCGATGGCCGACTCAAGGTCGTGGCTCATGCCCATGGACAGTGTGTCGAGCGGCAGAGCGAGGCTCGCCTGCAATGCCTGTACGGCGGCGAAGGCAGCGTCCTGTTCAGCGCGCTCCTCGGTCGGCTCGGGAATCGCCATCAGTCCGCGCAGTTTCAACCGTGGCAGCGCGCTGATGGCCTCGGCCAGCGCTGGCAGATCGGCCGGGGTGCAACCGGATTTGCTCGCCTCGCCGCTGACATTGACCTGAATGCAGATGTTCAGTGGCGGCAGTTCGGCCGGGCGTTGTTCGGACAGGCGTTGGGCAATTTTCAGACGATCCACGGAGTGCACCCAGTCGAAATGCTCGGCAATCGCGCGAGTCTTGTTCGATTGAATGGGGCCGATGAAGTGCCAGATCAAGGGCAGGTCGGCCAGCTCCAGCTGTTTGCCCAAGGCTTCCTGCAAGTAGTTCTCGCCGAAGTCGCGCAGGCCGGCGGCGTAGGCTTCCCGCAGGGCCTGGGCGGGTTTGGTCTTGCTCACGGCGAGCAAATGGATGCTGTTTTCGTCGCGGTGCGCAGCTTTCGCCGCTGCCTGGATGCGCGAACTAACCTGAAGGATGTTGTCTGCTATCGTGGACATCAAGAGGCGCCGGCGGTCTGTAGGTTCGCGGCATTCTACTGGAATTGAGGGACGCTATGGATATCACTGAACTGCTGGCCTTCAGCGCCAAACAGGGCGCTTCCGACCTGCACCTGTCGGCCGGCCTGCCGCCGATGATCCGTGTCGATGGTGACGTGCGACGGATCAATCTGCCGGCGCTGGATCACAAGCAAGTGCACGATCTGATCTACGACATCATGAACGACACCCAGCGCATCGAATTCGAGAAAAATCTGGAAACGGATTTTTCCTTCGATGTACCCGGCGTGGCGCGCTTTCGGGTCAACGCCTTTAACCAGAACCGTGGCGCCGGCGCGGTGTTCCGCACCATCCCGTCGAAAGTGCTGAGCATGGAAGACCTCGCCATGGGCGATGTTTTCCGCAAGATCACTGATGCGCCGCGCGGTTTGGTGCTGGTCACCGGGCCGACCGGCTCCGGCAAGTCGACCACGCTGGCGGCGATGATCGATTACCTCAACACCCATCGCCATCACCACATTCTCACCATCGAAGACCCCATCGAGTTCGTCCATGAATCGCGCAAATGCCTGATCAATCAGCGCGAAGTCCACCGCGATACGCGCAGCTTCGCCACCGCACTGCGCTCGGCCCTGCGTGAAGACCCGGACGTGATTCTGGTTGGCGAGATGCGTGATCTTGAAACCATTCGCCTGGCGTTGACCGCCGCCGAGACCGGGCATCTGGTGTTCGGCACGCTGCACACGACCTCGGCGGCGAAGACCATCGACCGCGTGGTGGATGTGTTCCCCGGCGACGAGAAGTCGATGGTCCGTTCGATGCTGTCGGAGTCGTTGCTGGCGGTAGTGTCGCAGACGTTGATCAAGAAGATCGGCGGCGGGCGGGTGGCGGCGCATGAAATCATGCTCGGGACCTCGGCGATCCGTAACCTCATTCGCGAGGACAAGGTGGCGCAGATGTATTCAGCGATTCAGACCGGTGGGTCGTTGGGCATGCAGACACTCGATATGTGCCTGAAGGATCTGGTCACCAAGGGCTTGATCAGCCGCGAGCATGCACGCGAGAAAGCGCGCACCCCGGATAACTTTTGAGGGAGTGATCGTTCCCACGCTCTGCATGGGAATGCAGCCCGGGACGCTCTGCGTCCCTGCCGAAGCGGACGCGGAGCGTCCATTGAGTCATTCCCACGCGGAGCGTGGGAACGATCGATATGGTGTTAGCGCTGGACTACGCGCAGCTGCTGTTGCTCTTTCGGCAACACGCGCTTGGCGACGACGTAATGCTTTTCCCAGTACGGCTTGTTCAGCGTGTCGATGCTCACCGCTTTGCCACGGCGCGGGGCGTGGATGAAGCGGTCGTTGCCCAGGTAGATGGCAACGTGATTGACCCGACGGCTCTTGATGTTGAAGAAAATCAGATCGCCCGGCTTCAGATCCTTGCGCTCGACTTTCTCGCCGTGACCGCTGGCCATGGCGTTGGAGGTGCGTGGCAGGTCGAATGTAGCGTCGTTGAACGCGTATTTCACCAGACCGCTGCAATCGAAGCCTTTACTTGGGCTGCTGCCGCCCCAACGATAAGGTGTACCGAGGACGTTTACCGCACGGCTCAGCACATTGCTGCTTTCCTTGCTCGCCATCGGTGGCACCAGCTTGCTGCGGCTCTTGCTGCTCAGCGTGGTGGTCTTGCTCTTGCTGCTTTTGCTCGAAGGAGCCGAAGCATGGGATTTTGGGGTGAAGCCGTTGACGTTAGGAAGACGTTGCTCACGATTGGTGGCGTGGGCGGCCAGTGGCATTAATAGGCAAATAGTCAGCCATGTCTTGAAAAATGGTCGCATTAGGCGTGGCTCATAAGTGATAGCGCGCAACTTTATAACAGCTTTTTTTGCCGTTCCGAGGCCGTTCATCGATTCATTCCACCGGCTACGGAACCAAAAACGCTCAAAAAGTACGCAATTGTCCGACAGAAGTCAGGTTCTACAAGGGTTTCGCGCTAGCAACGGTAACATTTGCCATACGTCGCCCACCTGTAAAAAAGTCACAAAGAAATGAAGAATATTTATCTATCGAGTGCAATGAGGTCTTAATGAACAGCTATCAGCTCCCCCGCGTGAAAGAAAAAGACACTCACAGCAAAGTCATCGGCTACCTGCTGTGGATTTTCGGATTCACTGGCGCGCACCGCTTTTATTACGGCAAACCGGTGACCGGGACGATCTGGTTCTTCACCTTCGGTTTGCTGGGGATTGGCTGGCTGATCGACCTGTTTCTGATCCCGGCGATGGATCGCGAAGCGGATCTGCGCTTTGCCGCCGGGCCGATCGAGTACAACGTCGCGTGGATTCTGCTGACTTTCCTCGGTGTGTTCGGCGTGCACCGGATGTATCAGGGCAAATGGATCAGCGGCCTGCTGTATCTGCTGACCGGAGGGTTGTTCTTTATTGGTGTGCTGTATGACTTCTGGACCCTGAACGATCAGGTGTCGGTGCGCAACGCGCAGAATCGCGGCGCCTTCCAGTAAGTAGTGGCGAGGGGATTTATCCCCGTTGGGCCGCGAAGCGGTCCTGAATCCGAGAACGCGGTGGATTTGTTCCACCGCGTGCAATGGCTTCGCGACTGCTACGCAGCCGAACGGGGATAAATCCCCTCGCCACAATCTCCCTCAGCAGCAAGTCATGCCTGGTGAGTAATCCGCCCATCCACCAGCGTATAGCGCACCACGCCCGGCAGACTGTGGCCGATGAACGGGCAGTTCTCGCCCTTCGACAGCCAGTGCTCACCGGCCACCGTCGATGCCTTCGGATCGAACAGCACGATATCCGCCGCACCACCTACCGCCAGTTTGCCCGCCGGCAGGCGGAGGGCTTCGGCCGGGCCTGCGCTGAGACGTGCCAGCAGCGTCGGCAAGTCGAGCAAACCATCCTCGACCAGCGTCATCGCCAGCGGCAGCAGCAACTCAACACTGCTAATGCCCGGCTCGGTCGCGCCGAACGGTGCCAGTTTGGCGTCGCGCTCGTGGGGCTGGTGATGGCTGGAGATCGCCGAAACCACCCCGGATTTCACCGCTTCCCGCAGGCCATCGCGGTCGGCACGGGTGCGCAGCGGCGGTTGCACGTGGTAGAGGCTGTTGAAGTCGATCAGCGCTTCGTCAGTCAGGATCAGCTGATACAACGCAACATCCGCCGTTACCTTCAAGCCACGGGCCTGCGCCTGAGCAATCAGCGCCACACCGCGAGCACTGGTCAACTGGCTGAAGTGCGCACGCACGCCGGTCTGCTCGACCAGTAGCAGATCGCGAGCCAGCGCCACGGTTTCGGCGGTTTCCGGGATGCCCGGCAGGCCTAGGAAACTGGCGACCGCGCCTTCGTGAGCGAGACCGCCCTCGGCCAGATCGTGGTCCTGCGAGTTGAAGATCACCGTCAGGTCGAAAGTCGCCGCGTATTCCAGCGCCCGGCACAGGGTGCGGCTGTTGCGGAAGCTCTCCAGACCGTTGCCGAACGCCACGCAACCGGCGTCGCGCAGCGCGACCAGTTCGGCCAGTTGCTCACCGTCCAGACCTTTGCTCAGCGCGCCAATCGGGAACACTTTGGTGTTGCCAGCCTCGCGGGCGCGGTCGAGGATCAGTTCGGCCACAGCGGAGGTGTCGAGCACCGGTTTGGTCTTCGGCGGGCAGCACAGGCTGGTCACGCCACCGGCAGCAGCGGCGCGGGTTTCGCTGACGATCGAGCCTTTGCGGCTGTAGCCCGGCTCGCGCAGGGCAACGTTGAGGTCGACCAGGCCAGGCGCGGCGACCAGGCCTTGGGCATCGATGGTTTCTACTGCGCTGAAACCGGCCGGTGCGGCGCCGAGGGCGACGATCTTGCAGGCTTCAACGTGGATGTCGGTGATTTGATCCAGGCCGCTGCTGGGATCGATGACGCGTGCGCCGAGAATGCTGAGCTTCACTGGGCGTTCTCCTGCTCGAATTGACGTTGCGCAGTCTGCCCGCTCATGGCCATGGACAGCACGGCCATACGAATCGCGATGCCGTAGGTCACTTGATTGAGGATCACCGAGTGCGGGCCGTCGGCCACCGCCGACTCGATCTCCACGCCACGGTTGATCGGCCCCGGGTGCATGACGATGCAATCGGGTTTGGCTCCGGCCAGACGTGCGGTGGTCAGGCCGAACAGGCGATAGAACTCGCCTTCGCTGGGCAGCAGGCCGCCGGTCATGCGCTCACGTTGCAGACGCAGCATGATCACCACATCGACGTCCTTCAGGCCTTCGGCCATGTCGGTGTAGACCTTGACGCCGTATTGCTCGATGCCGATCGGCAGCAGGGTTTTCGGCGCGATCACGCGGATGTCCGGGCAGCCGAGGGTCTTCAACGCGAGCATGTTCGAGCGCGCTACCCGCGAATGGAGGATGTCGCCGACAATCGCCACCGAGAGGTTTTCGAAACCGCCCTTGTGCCGACGGATGGTGAGCATGTCGAGCATGCCCTGGGTCGGGTGCGCATGCCGGCCGTCGCCGCCGTTGATGATCGCCACCTGCGGGCAGACATGCTCGGCGATGAAGTGCGCCGCGCCCGAATCGCCGTGGCGCACGACGAACATGTCGGCGGCCATCGCTTCAAGGTTGCGCAGGGTATCGAGCAGCGTTTCACCCTTGCTCGCCGACGATGTCGACACGTTCAGGGTAATCACGTCTGCCGACAACCGTTGGGCCGCCAGTTCAAACGTGGTGCGGGTGCGCGTGGAGTTTTCGAAGAACACGTTGCACACGGTCTTGCCGCGCAGCAACGGGACTTTCTTCACCGCCCGGGCACCGACTTCAAGGAACGAGTCGGCAGTGTCGAGGATTTCCGTCAGCAACTCGCGGCGCAGGCCGTCGAGCGAGAGGAAGTGGCGCAGCTGGCCCTGATCATTGAGCTGCAGCGGGCGCTTGGTATCTAGAGGCGTCATCGCGAGGGGGACTCTCAATAGGGCGGATTAAAGGGTGACGTCTTGCAGTTCGAGCGTCAGCGGCTCGGGGCCGGACAACTTGACCCGCTGGTTGCCGGCCAGGGTCAGGGTGGCGCCGACCACGTTCGGGCGGATCGGCAACTCGCCGGCGTCCAGGTCCAGCAGGCAGACCAGGGTAACGCTGGCCGGGCGGCCATAATCGAACAGTTCATTCATGGCGGCGCGGATGGTCCGACCGCTCATCAGCACGTCGTCGATCAGCACCAGATGCTGGCCTTCGATCTCGAAGGGCAGGGCGGATGGGCGCACTTGCGGGTGCAGGCCGTTCTGGCTGAAGTCGTCGCGGTAGAAGGATACATCCAGCGTGCCCAGTGGCGCATCGCTGGCCATTTCCTTGAGCAGCGCCTGCGCGACCCAGATGCCGCCGGTGCGGATGCCGATGTAACGCGGTTCGCTGATGTCACGCTGGGCAAGGTGCGCCTTGAGGCGGGTCGCCATCTGGCTGATCAGATCGGCGGGATTGGGCAGGCTCATGGTTGCTCCTTCGTGATTCCGCGCTGCGTCCTGCCGGACGAAGCTCGGTTTATAACCAAAAGAAAAGCGCCGAAGCGCTTGTCAGGACTCAAACAATGCAGTGTTTTCATCGAGCCAGCCCTGCAGCAGCAGGGCGGCGGCGATGGCGTCCACCGGGTTGTCGCGATAACTGCCTTTCTGCCCGCCACGCACCAGTCGCTCGCCCTTGGCTTCGAAAGTGGTCAGGCGTTCGTCGTGGGTATAGAAGGGCAGGTTGTAGCGGCCGTTGAGGCGGCGGGCGAATTTCTCCGCGCGTACGCACATCTCGCTGGGCGTGCCGTCCATGTTCAGCGGCAGGCCGACCACCACGGCGTCGGGTTTCCATTCTTTTATCAGCGCTTCGACCTGATCCCAGTTCGGCACGCCGTTCTGCGCTTTCAGGGTGCACAGCTCGCGGGCCTGGCCGGTGATGACCTGGCCGACCGCGACGCCGATCTGTTTGGTGCCGTAGTCGAAGCCGAGAATCAGGCGCAGGGCCATCAGGCGTGACCCGCCTGGCTGGTGAGCAGATTGAGATCGATGCCCAAGTGCCGCGCCGCCGCTTCCAGGCGCAATTCGCTGCGGGTGTTGAAGAGGATGTCGGCGTTGAACGGGCAGGTCAGCCAGGCGTTGTCGGCCAGTTCGGCTTCCAGTTGCCCGGCTTCCCAACCGGCGTAACCGAGGGTAATCAGGCTCTGCGCGGGGCCGACGCCGTCAGCGATGGCGAACAGCACGTCCTGCGAAGTCGACAGGGCCAGGTCGCCGTCCAGCTGCGCCGTGGCCTGGAAGGTCTGGCCCGCCGGGTGCAGGACGAAACCGCGATCGGTCTGCACCGGCCCGCCGATGAAGATCGGCACATCCTGGCAACGCGCCGGCGGCTCGATGTCCGGGCGCAGCTGTTCGAGGATGTCGGCCAGGTTCAAGTCTTGCGGCCTGTTGACCACCAGCCCCATCGCGCCATTGGCCGTGTGCTCGACGATGTAGGTCAAGGTGTGGGCAAAGTTCGGGTCGGCCATGTGTGGCATGGCGATCAGGAAGTGATGCTTGAGGTAGCTGGGGCTGACGTTTTTCATGAGCGCTAGTGTGGCGTTCGAGGGGCGAACTGACAAGCTGGAGATGCTGACAACAACACAGATCCATTATTGGAACAGAGCTTTTGTGGCGAGGGGATTTGCTGTGGTGAGGGAGTTTATCTGTGGTTAGGGGATTTATCTGTGCTCAGGGAATTTATCTGTGGTGAAGGGATTTATCTGTGGTTAGGGGACTTATCTGTGGCGAGGGGATTTATCTGTGGTGAGGGGATTTATCTGTGGTGAGGGGATTCATCCCCGTTGGGGCGCGAAGCGCCCCTGAATCGCTTGATGGGTTCTGCCTGACACTCCATATGGAATGGTTTTGCGGCTGCTGCGCAGCCGAGCGGGGATAAATCCCCTCGCCACAGATAAATCCCCTCGCCACAGATAAATCCCCTCGTCACATAAATATTCAGTTGCTTGAGAGCTTGTCGCCCCGGGCAAATTTCCAGGTGCGGATGATTTCCAGGCGGTCGATGTCCGACAGATCGCCGGTAAACGGTGCAAACGGCGCGGCCAGGCGGACGATGCGCTGCGCCGCCTGATCGAGCAGCGGCTGGCCGGAGGATTCCAGCACCAGCACTTCATACAGCGAGCCGTCGCGATTGATCGAGACCATCAGGCGCAAATTGCCGTAGATCTGCTTGCGCCGCGCTTCTTCGGGGTAGTTGAGGTTGCCGATGCGCTCGACCTTCTTGCGCCAGTCGTCCTTGTACCACGCGCCCTTGTCGCGCATGGTCGACGCCGCGCTCAAGCGGTGGATGCGCGGGCGCTTGGCGTACAGCTGTTGTTCCTTGGCCAGCTCCGCCTCGAGGCTGGCGATGTCGCTGGACAACTGCGAGCTGTCGAACACCGGCGCGTCGACGGTCGGTTTGACTTCGGTTTTGCTTTCTTCTTTCTTGGTCGGCGCCTTTTTCGGTTTCGGCGCGACGGTGGTCACCGCTGCCTTGGGTGCGGCTTCCTGCACCACTGGCTTGGCGGCGGGCGGCGGGGTGACCTTTTTGACCTGATTGTCCTGGAACGGCGCGACTTCGGTGGTCTTGGGCAGGGCCTTCTTGTCGAGCGTGCCGCTGCCTTCCTGGTTTTCCTGAGCGAGAAAATCTGCCTTTTCCGGCTTCTTCTCGGCCTTGAAGGTGGCCAGGGTGATTTCCAGGGTTTTGCTGATCTGCTGCGGCTCGACCATGGTGAAACCGACGCCGAGCAGCAGCGCCAGGTGAATCAGCGCCGCGAGAAACAGGGTAAAACCGAGGCGATCGGCCGGGCGCACGCCACGATGGGCGAGTTCAGCGGGCAGATCGGACGGGAGGGTCATGACAGAAAAACCAACATCGCGTTTTCATGGGCCCGGCATGATAACGCAATGTTGGTTTTTAGCTGCAAGCTACGAGCTTCAAGCGACAAGCTGCATAGGGGCAGCTTCAAGCTTCAAGCTTCAAGCTTCAAGCTTCAAGCTTCAAGCTGACGCGGGCCGGCTTCAAGCTTGTGGCTTGCGGCTCGAAGCTTGCAGCTGCTTTTCGATAGCATCCATGAGCATGCCGCCGATGTCAGTGCCGAACGCATTGTCGATTTCGCGGATGCAGGTCGGGCTGGTGACGTTGATTTCGGTCAGGTGCTCGCCGATCACGTCGAGGCCGACGAACAGCAGGCCTTTCTCGCGCAGGGTCGGTCCGACCTGGGCGGCGATCCAGCGATCCTTTTCGGTCAGCGGACGTGCTTCGCCACGGCCACCGGCGGCGAGGTTGCCACGGGTTTCGCCCATGGCCGGGATACGCGCCAGGCAGTAATCCACCGGCTCGCCATCGATCATCAGGATGCGCTTGTCGCCATCGACGATCGCCGGCAGGTAGCCCTGAATCATGATTTGCTGCTTGCCGTGCAGGGTCAGGGTTTCGAGGATCACCGAGAGGTTCGGGTGGCCGGCGGTATGGCGGAAGATCGACGAACCGCCCATGCCGTCCAGCGGCTTGAGGATCACGTCACCGTGATGGTCGGCGAACTGACGCAATACGTCCGGGCGGCGGCTGACGATGGTCGGCGGCGTGCACTGCGGAAACAGCGTAGCGAACAGCTTTTCATTGCAGTCGCGCAGGCTCTGCGGCTTGTTCACCACCAGCACGCCAGCGGCTTCGGCCTGTTCCAGCAGATAAGTGGAATAGACGAATTCCATGTCGAACGGCGGATCCTTGCGCATCAGGATCACGTCCAGGTCGCTCAGCAGCTTGTCCTGCTCGGCGTCCAGTTCGAACCATTTGTCCGGGTTGGCGAAGACTTTCAGCGGGCTCATCCGCGCCCGCGCCTGGCCTTCGGCCTGATACAGGTCTTTCTGTTCCATGTAGAACAGTTCCCAGCCACGCTTCTGCGCGGCCAGCAGCATGGCCAGCGAGCTATCCTTTTTATAGGAGATGCTGGCGATAGGGTCCATGACAATCCCGACGCGAACGCTCATTGGGTTTTCCTCGAAATTTGGCTACCGGATCGGTATTGAAAAAGTGCCGCCAGAGTGGCGCCGGGCGGGTTTCGGGTCAAGGAAAAACCCGTCGATAGATTGCATCTGGAGACTGTGCTAAAAAGGCTGGCAGATCGCGCCGCCCCATGGGTTTCAAGGGTTTCAGGCCATTATTCACAGCAAAACGGACAATTTGATTCGCAAAGGCGACGGTAGAACCCTCTTATGGAACAGCAGTCCAGCGCCTTGAAGGTCATGGTGATCGACGACTCGAAAACGATTCGCCGCACCGCCGAAACATTGTTGAAGAATGTCGGTTGCGAAGTGATCACCGCCATCGACGGTTTCGATGCGCTGGCGAAGATCGCCGACCACCATCCCGGGATCATCTTTGTCGACATCATGATGCCGCGTCTGGACGGTTATCAGACCTGCGCCCTGATCAAGAACAACAGCGCCTTCAAGGCGACGCCGGTGATCATGCTGTCGTCCAGGGACGGTCTGTTCGACAAGGCAAAGGGGCGGATTGTCGGCTCTGATCAATTTCTGACCAAGCCGTTCAGCAAAGAAGAACTGCTCAACGCGATCCAGGCCCATGTTCCGGGCTTCGCCGCCGTTTTGCCGCAGTAAGACACGCACAGTGACGCTCGGCCAGCGGGCCGGCAGTCGACCAGAAAAATGGGGAAGACCATGGCACGTATCCTGATCGTCGATGATTCGCCGACTGAAATGTACAAACTCACCGGCATGCTCGAAAAGCACGGCCATGAAGTGCTCAAGGCCGAGAACGGCGCCGACGGCGTGGCCCTGGCCCGTCAGGAAAAACCCGACGCGGTGCTGATGGACATCGTCATGCCCGGCCTCAACGGTTTTCAGGCGACCCGCCAGTTGACCAAGGATGCCGACACGGCGCACATCCCGGTGATCATCATCACCACCAAGGATCAGGAGACCGACAAGGTCTGGGGCACCCGCCAGGGCGCCAAGGATTACCTGACCAAACCGGTCGACGAAGACACCCTGATCAAGACCCTGAACAACGTACTCAACGGCTGATCGCGCGATCATGAACGAATCGCTGACCGCGTTCGAACTGCTCTGGCAGATCGACCAGCGCTGCCGCCTGCTGGCAGCGGACCTGCCGTCGCAAGCGGCGCGCCCGGATCGCTGGAGCGGCATCGGCTTTCGCCTCGGCGAGCATTGGTATGTGGCGCCGATGGGCGAAGTCAGCGAAGTCCTGCATGAACCGCGCTTCACCCAGTTGCCCGGGGTCAAGCCGTGGGTCAAGGGTGTGGCTAACCTGCGCGGGCGGCTGCTGCCGATCATGGACCTGTGCGGGTTCTTCGGCCATGAACTGTCGCCGTTGCGCAAACAACGGCGGGTATTGGTGGTGGAACATGAAGACGTGTTCGCCGGGGTGATGGTCGATGAAGTCATCGGCTTGCAGCATTTCGAACAGGGCAGTTTCGAGCCGCTGTCGATCAGCAAGCGCCAGGGCTCCAAGGCCGAATTCGTCAAAGGCTATTTCCGCCGCGAACAGAACTGGCGGGTGTTCAGCTTGTTCGCACTGGCCAGATCCCCGGTGTTCATGGGTGTAGCTCTTTAGCACGAACAACAGAACCCATGTGGACGCGGGCCATGTGGCGAGGGGATTTATCCCCGTTGGGTCGCGCAGCGGCCCCAAAAACTGCAATGCCTGACACCGTCAGTGCATGCGATATTTTTGCGACTGCTTCGCAGCCGAACGGGGATAAATCCCCTCGCCACAAGGCTCGCTCCCACAAGGGCCATGGCAGGTTTCATAGGCGAGGACCGATGACAAAAGCAAAAACAGGCAAGTCGGCAGAAGCATCGCGCAGTCGCGCGCAGATCATCGTGCTGTTTATCGCACTGATCGTGTTCATCATGCTGCTGTTCGCCAACTTCGCGTACCTCAACACCCAGGCGAACTACGACAAGCAGTACATCGGCCATGCCGGCGAACTGCGCGTGCTCTCGCAACGCATTGCCAAGAACGCCACCGAAGCGGCGGCGGGCAAGGCGGCCGCCTTCAAACTGCTCAGTGATGCGCGCAACGATTTTGCCCAGCGCTGGGGTTACCTGAAAAAGGGTGACCCGAATACCGGCCTGCCACCGGCACCCGTCGCCGTGCGCCCGGAAATGCGCGCGGTGCAGATGGACTGGGAGCGCCTGCTGAAAAACACCGATGCGATCCTCACCAGCGAACAGACCGTGCTGTCGCTGCATCAAGTCGCCGCAACGCTGGCCGAAACCGTGCCGCAGTTGCAGATCGAATACGAAAAAGTCGTGGAAATCCTGCTCCAGCGCGGCGCTCCGGCGGCGCAGGTAGCGATGGCGCAACGGCAATCGCTGTTGGCTGAACGCATTCTTGGCGCAGTCAACACCGTGCTCGCCGGTGACGAAAACTCGCAGCAGGCCGCCGACGCGTTTGGTCGTGATGCCGCGCGTTTCGGTCTGGTGCTCAACGGCATGTTGCAGGGCAACCCGGCGCTGAAAATCAGCCAGGTCGAAGACCGCGACGCCCGTGCGCGTTTGAGCGAAATCTCCGAGCTGTTCCAGTTCGTTTCCGGCTCCGTGGATGAAATCCTCGAAACCTCGCCTGAGCTGTTCAAGGTGCGCGAGTCGGCGAGCAACATCTTCACCCTGTCGCAAACCCTGCTCGACGAAGCCTCGCACTTGGCCACCGGGTTCGAGCACCTGGCCGGCGGGCGCAACACCGACACCATTGGCGGCTATGTGCTGGGCTTGCTGGCGCTGGCCTCGATCATCCTCATCGGTCTGGTCATGGTCCGCGAAACCAATCGCCAATTGCGCGAGACCGCCGAGAAGAACGAGCGCAACCAGAACGCGATCATGCGCCTGCTCGACGAAATCGAAGACCTCGCCGATGGCGACCTCACCGTGACCGCCTCGGTGACCGAAGACTTCACCGGCACCATCGCCGACTCGATCAACTATTCCGTCGACCAATTGCGTGATCTGGTGGCGACCATCAACCTCACCGCCGGCCAGGTTGCCGCTGCGGTGCAGGAAACCCAGGCCACCGCCATGCATCTGGCCCAAGCGTCTGAGCAACAGGCGCAGCAGATTTCCGAAGCCTCGACAGCCATCAGCGACATGGCCGAGTCCATCGATCAAGTCTCGGCCAACGCTGCCGAATCGTCGGCGGTGGCCGAGCGTTCCGTGGAAATCGCCAACAAAGGCAACGAGGTGGTGCACAACACCATCCACGGCATGGACAACATCCGCGAACAGATTCAGGACACCGCCAAGCGCATCAAGCGCCTCGGCGAGTCGTCCCAGGAAATCGGCGACATCGTCAGCCTGATCGATGACATCGCCGACCAGACCAACATTCTCGCCCTCAACGCAGCGATCCAGGCATCGATGGCCGGGGATGCCGGGCGCGGTTTTGCCGTGGTTGCCGACGAAGTGCAGCGGCTGGCCGAGCGTTCGTCCGCCGCGACCCGGCAGATCGAAACCCTGGTGCGGGCGATTCAGGCCGACACCAACGAAGCGGTGATTTCCATGGAGCAGACCACCACCGAAGTGGTGCGCGGCGCGCGACTGGCGCAGGATGCCGGTGTGGCCCTGGAAGAAATCGAAGGCGTGTCCAAGACCCTCGCCGCGCTGATCCAGAGCATTTCCAACGCGGCGCAGCAGCAGACCTCTTCGGCCGGGCAGATCTCGCTGACGATGAATGTGATCCAGCAGATCACCTCGCAGACTTCGTCGGGGTCCACGGCCACCGCCGAGAGCATCGGCAACCTGGCGAAAATGGCCAGTCAGTTGCGCCGTTCGGTGTCCGGTTTCACCTTGCCGGCGGCGACAGATAAAGCGTGAGTGGAGTGGTTATGGGTGATCGGCACGACTACGTGGCCCTGGAATGGGTCAAGGGCGAAATTGCCGAAACGCTGAAGCTGGCGCATCAGGCGATCGAGGCCGTGCTCGACGATCCGCAGGCCTTCCCCGGGCTGGACGAGTGCCTGGCCTACATTCATCAGGTCCACGGCAGTCTGCAAATGGTCGAGTTCTACGGCGCAGCGTTGCTGGCCGAAGAAATGGAGCATCTGGTCGAAGCCCTGCAACATCAACGCGTGCCGCACCGCGACGAAGCCTTGCACCTGATGCTGCAAGCCTTGGGACAACTGCCGCTTTACCTCGACCGCGTGCAGAGCGCCCGCCGCGACCTGCCGCTGGTGGTGCTGCCGCTGATCAACGATCTGCGCAGCGCTCGCGGTGAAAGCCTGCTGGCGGAAACCAGCCTGTTCAGCCCGCCACTGCCCGAGCTGGCGCCGCTCGGCGACGCGGCACTCGCCGAGCTGGAACCGCCCGATCTGCCGAACGTGCTGCGCAAACTGCGGCAGATGCTGCAAATGGCTCTGGTCGGGCTGCTGCGCGAACAGGACGACCAGACGCACCTTGGCTATCTGGCCAAAGTCTTCAGCCGTCTCGAAGCACTGAGCGGCGACGCGCCGTTGAGCCCGTTGTGGCAGGTCGCCTCGGCGTTGGTCGAGGGCATGCGCGAGGGCGTCATCGCCAACAGTCCGGCGCTGCGCAGCCTGTTCAAGGACGCCGACCAAGAGCTCAAGCGCCTGCTCGAGCAGGGCATCGTCGGGCTCAACCAGCCGGCGCCGGCCGAGCTGCTGAAAAGCCTGTTGTTCTATATTGCCAAAGCCGAACATCCCACCGGGCAGATGCTGACCATGAAAGATCGCTACTCCCTGGACGACGCGTTGCCCGACAGCGCGATGGTCGATGAAGAACGCGCGCGCCTCGCCGGCCCCGACCGCGATGCCATGCGCTCGGTGCTGGCAGCGCTGTGCGAAGAGCTGGTGCGGGTCAAGGAGCGCCTCGATCTGTTCGTGCGCAGCGACCGCCAGCACGCCTCGGATCTGGACAGCCTGCTCGCGCCGCTGCGACAGATTGCCGACACCCTCGCGGTGCTGGGTTTCGGCCAGCCGCGCAAGGTCATCATCGACCAACTGGCAGTGGTGCTCAGCCTCGCCCAAGGCCAGCGCGAACCGAACGACGCGATTCTCATGGACGTCGCCGGGGCCTTGCTCTACGTCGAAGCCACGCTGGCCGGCATGGTTGGCACGGTAGAGACGCAAAGCGCCGAAGACGCGCGCCTGCCGACCACCGACCTGACGCAGATCCACCAGATCGTGATCAAGGAGGCGCGCATCTGCCTGCAACAGGCCAAGGACATGATCGTCGACTACATCGACGCCGATTGGGACCGCCAGCATCTGCAATCGCTGCCCGAGCTGCTGACGCAAGTACGCGGCGCGCTGGCGATGATTCCGCTGGCCCGCGCAGCGAGTCTGGTCGAGGCCTGCAACGGTTTCATTCGCGAGCATTTGATGCTCGATGCCCACGAACCGGGCTGGGAGCAACTCGATCATCTGGCCGACGTGATCAGCAGCCTGGAGTATTACCTCGAACGCCTGAGCGATGACCCGCAGGCGCCCGCCGAGCATCTGCTCGATGTCGCGCAAAACAGCCTTGCCAGCCTCGGCTTCTTTGCCAACGAGCAGCCCGGCGAAGCGCAGGTGCCGGTGCTCGATGAGGTGCTCAGCCCCAGCGAAGCGCAGCTCATGCAGGATCTGCAAGCGCTCGACGACCCTGACGTCGTGCAGTCGCTGGCCGAAGTGCTGGCCAGCCCGCTGTCGGCGCTCAACCCGCCGGCGCGCAACAGCCCCGACAGCCTGATGCCGCCGCCAGCCGATGAAGAACCGGTCGACGATGAACTGCGCGAAGTGTTCCTCGAAGAGACCGACGAAGTCCTCGCGGTCCTCCACGAATACCTGCCGCGCTGGACCGCCAATCCCCAGGACCGCGCCGCGCTGACCGAACTGCGCCGGGCCTTTCATACCTTGAAGGGCAGCGGGCGCATGGTCCGCGCGTTGGTCCTCGGCGAACTGGCCTGGGCCGTGGAAAACCTGCTCAACCGCGTGCTCGAACAAAGCGTCGAGCCCGGCGCAGTGCTGCGCCAATTGCTCGGCGACACCGTGTTGCTGCTGCCCGAGCTGATCAACGAATTCGCCACCCAGCGTCAGCGCCAGCGCAACGATGTCGACCAACTCGCCGCCCGCGCCCACGCGTTGGCCAAAGGCGATGAGCCGCTGGCTGCCGAAGACACCGACGACGTCGCCGCGCTTGATCCGCTGCTGCTGGAAATCTTCCGCAAAGAAGCCGAAACCCACCTCGCCAGCCTCAACCGTTTCCTCGATCAGGCCGCCGAACGGGTGCCGTTGCCGGCCAGCGACGAGCTGCAACGGGCGCTGCACACGCTCAAGGGCAGTGCATCCATGGCCGGTGTCTTGCCGATGGCCGAACTGGCGGCTTCGCTGGATCAACTGGCCCGCGAGTTCAAGGCGCATCAGTTGCCGCTGGATCTGGACGAGGTCGAACTACTGCTCGAAGCCGAGGGCCTGTTCCGCGTCGGCCTGCGCCAGCTCAAACACGATCCGCTGGCGCCGATTGTCGGTGCGCAGTCGCTGATCAAACGCACCGAAGCGCTGCTCGCCGAGCGCCTGCAAGCCAGCTCCGATGGCGCTGACAGCGGCCTGCGCCTCAAGCGCGATCCGCAGTTGATCAACAACTTCCTCGCGCAGGGCATGGACATCCTCCTCGACGCCGAAAACCTCTTGCAGCGCTGGCAGCAACACCCCGGCGAGCGCCAGGAACTCAGCGCCTTGCTCGATGAGCTGACCACTCTGGGCGAAGGTGCGCATCTGGCCGATCTGCAGGCGGTCGATGGCTTGTGCGAAGCCTTGCTCGATCTGTATGGCGCGGTGGAAGAAAGCAGCCTGGCGGTCAGCGAGCGGTTTTTCCACGAAGCGCAACTGGCCCACGAAGCGCTGATCAACATGCTCGACGAACTCGCTGCCGGCCAGGAAATCACCCCGCAACCGGAGCGGATTCGCGCCTTGCAGGAACTGCTCGACGAAGGCCTCGACCCGGCGGCGATGGGCCTGATCCGCAGCGACGGCAGTCGCACCCTGGATATTCGCGAACTGGGCAGCGCCACCGCCCAATTGCAGCAATCGGTTGCCGCCCTCGAGCCTGACGACGAGATCGTCGAAATCTTCCTCGAAGAGGCGGTGGACATTCTCGACAGCGCCGGGCAAGCCTTGCAGCGCTGGCGCAAGGATCCGGACAACGCCGCGCCGCTGTCGTCATTGCAGCGCGACTTGCACACGCTGAAGGGCGGCGCGCGCATGGCCGAGGTCGAGGCCGTCGGCGACCTCGCCCAGGAACTGGAAAATCTCTACGAAGGGCTGGTCGATCGACGCTACAACCACAGCGCTGCGCTCGAAGGTTTGTTGCAGCGCAGTCATGAGCGGTTGGCGCTGATGCTGGAGCAACTGCAAGCGCATCAAGCGCTGACCCCGGCGCAGGATTTGATCGACGCGATCCGTCAGTTGCGTCAGGGCCAGGCCGCCAGCGAATCTGCCCCCGCAGCGGTCGAACACGACAACGCCGGGCATGATCCGGAGTTGCTGGAGATCTTCCTCGAAGAAGGTTTCGACATCATCGAAAGCTCCGGCGCCGCGCTGTTGCGCTGGCAGGCCGAGCCGGGCAACCGTCAGGAAATCGAAACCCTGCTGCGCGATCTGCACACCCTCAAGGGCGGCGCGCGGATGGTCGAAATCGGCCCGATCGGCGACCTCGCCCATGAGCTGGAATTTCTCTACGAAAGCCTCTCCACCGGTGCGCTGCAACCGTCTGCCGAACTGTTCGCGCTGGTGCAGCGTGGCCATGACCGACTGGCGCAAATGCTCGATGGCGTGCGCGCCGGGCAACCGTGCCCGCCGGCCGATCGGCTGATCAGCGCGATCCAGAATTTCAGTCACCCGGTGCAGGTTGAAGCGCCGCCGGCGCCGGTCGCGGCACCGGTGGCTAAGCCCGAGGCTGCGCCACCGGCCGCCGATGTTGGCGCGGACATGGTCAAGGTTTCGTCCGAGCTGCTTGATGAACTGGTCAATCTGGCCGGGGAAACCTCGATCTTTCGTGGACGGATCGAGCAGCAAGTCAACGATGCGCAGATTGCTCTCAACGAGATGGAAACCACCATCGAGCGCATGCGCGATCAGTTGCGCCGCCTCGACACCGAAACCCAGGGGCGCATCCTCAGCCGCCAGCAAGTCGATGGCGAACGCCTCGGTTATGAAGACTTCGATCCGCTGGAAATGGACCGCCATTCGCAGCTTCAGCAACTGTCGCGGGCGCTGTTCGAATCCGCCTCGGACCTGCTCGACCTCAAGGAAACCCTCGACCGCCGCAATCACGACGCGGAAAACCTGTTGCAGCAACAGGGGCGGATCAACACCGAGTTGCAGGAAGGCCTGATGCGTACGCGCATGGTGCCGTTCGAGCGCATGGTGCCGCGTCTGAAACGCATCGTGCGTCAGGTCGCCGAAGAGCTGGGCAAGGATGTCGCATTCGTCGTCGGCAACGCTGATGGCGAGATGGATCGCAACGTACTGGAGCGCATGGCCGCGCCGCTGGAACACATGCTGCGCAACGCCGTCGACCATGGCCTCGAATCTGCCGAGGTGCGATTGGCGGCGGGTAAACCGGCGCAAGGGCAGATCACCCTCGATCTGTCGCGCGAGGGCGGCGACATGGTTTTCGACATCCGCGATGACGGCGCCGGGGTGCCGCTGGAAGCCGTGCGGCGCAAGGCGATCAAACGCGGTCTGCTGGCGCCCGACGCCGAGATCAGCGACCGCGATGTGTTGCAGTTCATTCTCCAGCCGGGTTTCTCCACGGCGGAAAAGATCACCCAGATTTCCGGGCGTGGCGTCGGCATGGACGTGGTCCACGAAGAGGTGCGCCAACTCGGCGGCAGCATGAGCATCGATTCGGTGCCGGGGCAGGGCGTGCATTTCCGTATTCGCTTGCCGTTCACCGTGTCGGTCAACCGCGCGCTGATGGTGCAGTGCGCTGAGGATCAATACGCGATTCCGCTGAACACCATCGAAGGCATCGTGCGTGTGTTGCCGAATGATCTGGAAGGGCACTTCCGTCAGGATCCGCCGAGTTATCAATACGCCGGCCAGCGTTATGAACTGTGCTACCTGGGCGAGCTGTTGAAGACTGCGCCACGGCCAAAACTGCTCGGGCAGAACCTGCCGTTGCCGGTGCTGCTGGTGCATTACAACGACCGCCATGTTGCGGTGCTGGTCGACGCCATGGCCGGCACTCGCGAGATCGTGGTCAAGAGCCTCGGCCCGCAATTCGCGGCGGTGCAGGGCGTGTCGGGGGCGACGATTCTCGGCGACGGCCGGGTGGTGCTGATTCTGGATCTGCTCGCACCGATCCGGGCGATGCAGGCGCGGCTGGCGCAAGAGCCGGCGCGCACGGAGATCGACAGCGAGCCGCACAAGCCGCTGCTGATCATGGTCGTCGATGACTCGGTGACGGTGCGCAAGGTCACCAGCCGTTTGCTCGAACGTCACGGCATGAACGTGCTGACCGCCAAGGACGGTGTCGATGCGATGCTGCTGCTCGAAGAGCACATGCCCGACCTGATGCTGCTCGACATCGAAATGCCGCGCATGGACGGCTTCGAAGTCGCCACCCAGGTGCGCGCCGACGAACGCCTGCGCCACTTGCCGATCATCATGATCACCTCGCGCACCGGGCAGAAACACCGCGACCGCGCCATGGCCATCGGCGTCAACGACTACCTCGGCAAGCCGTATCAGGAATCGGTGTTGCTGGAGAGCATCGCCCAGTGGAGCAAGAAACATGCATGAGCACCGGCACAACCCGCGCACCAGCCAGCTTACCGGGCTGCTGCTGCCGCTGGCCGATCGCAACCTGATCCTGCCGAATGTCGCCATCGCCGAGCTGATCGACTACCAGGCCAGCGCCTTCGATCTCGACACGCCGCCGTGGTACCTGGGCCGGGTAACGTGGCGCGAGCGGCAGATTCCGTTGATCAGTTTCGAATCGGCCTGCGGGCAGAAAATCGTCATCGGCGAACGGGCGCGGATCGTCATTCTGAATGCGCTGGGCGGCTTGCCGCAGCTGAGATTCATCGCCCTGTTGGTGCAGGGGATTCCTCGGTCGTACAAGCTGGACAGTCAGTTGAGTTACGTGGATGTGCCGTTGTGTGCGCTGGAACAGGCGGCGGTGCAGGTGGGCGAGCAGGTGGCGAAGGTGCCGGATTTGTTGGGGCTGGAGCGGTTACTGGTGGATGCGGGTTTGGCCCGCTGATCCAAGGCTTGACTGATCGTTCCCACGCGCAGCAAAGGAATGCAGCCCGGGACGCTCCGCGTCCCTTTCAGAAGCCGAACGCGGAGCGTCCGTGGAGGCATTCCCACGCAGAGCGTGGGAACGATCAACATCAAGCCACGCCTGTGTTTAAAGACACCCCGTGTTACGCCGCACCAGCCTACAATTCGCGAGCAGGCTCGCTCCCACAATTGGAATGCATTCGATCGTTCCCACGCTCCGCGTGGGAATGCCGCAACGGACGCTCCGCGTTCGGCTTTGGAAGGGACGCGGAGCGTCCCGGGCTGCATTCCTTTGCTGCGCGTGGCTTGTCCGTTACGCTCAGCGTAATGATTCATCACCCAGCTTGATTGATGCCCTCATCACACACGCCTAACTTGGCTCCACGACAGCGAACCCGTGGAGTGAGCATGACAACAACAATTTCCCCCGACTCGCGCTGGACGCGGCGGCGTGACGAGAAGCAGCGCCGGCTCGACAAGGTGCGCGGGCTCGCCGATGGTGCGGTGCTGCCCAGCGACAAAATCGTCGCCGCGCTCGAAGCGCTGATCCATCCCGGCGATCGTGTGGTGCTGGAGGGCAACAACCAGAAGCAGGCAGATTTCCTCTCGCGTTCACTGGCCAAGGCCGACCCGGCCAAGCTCCACGATCTGCACATGATCATGCCCAGCGTCGGCCGCTCCGAACACCTTGATCTGTTCGAACGTGGCATTGCCCGCAAGCTCGATTTCTCCTTCGCCGGCACCCAGAGCCTGCGCATCAGCCAGTTGCTCGAAGACGGCTTGCTCGAAGTCGGCGCCATTCATACCTACATCGAACTCTACGCCCGCCTCGTCGTGGACCTGATCCCCAACGTTGTGCTCTCGGCCGGGTTCATGGCCGACCGCGCCGGCAACATCTACACCGGCCCGAGCACCGAAGACACCCCGGCGCTGATCGAACCGGCGGCGTTCAGCGACGGCATCGTTATCGTTCAGGTCAACCAATTGGTCGATGACGTCAGCGAACTGCCGCGCGTGGACATTCCCGCTTCATGGGTCGATTTCGTCGTGGTCGCCGACAAACCGTTCTACATCGAACCGCTGTTCACCCGCGACCCGCGGCACATCAAGCCTGTGCACGTGCTGATGGCGATGATGGCGATTCGCGGGATCTACGAAAAACACAACGTGCAGTCGCTCAACCATGGCATCGGTTTCAACACCGCCGCCATCGAACTGATCCTGCCGACTTACGGCGAATCCCTCGGCCTGAAAGGCAAGATCTGCCGCAACTGGACGCTCAATCCGCACCCGACGCTGATCCCGGCGATTGAAAGCGGCTGGGTCGAGAGCGTGCATTGCTTCGGTACCGAACTGGGCATGGAAAACTACATCGCCGCTCGGCCGGATGTGTTCTTCACTGGCCGCGACGGTTCGCTGCGCTCCAACCGCATGGTCTGCCAACTCGCCGGGCAATACGCGGTGGATCTGTTTATCGGCGCGACGTTGCAAGTCGACGGCGACGGCCATTCCTCGACGGTGACTCGGGGCCGTCTCGCCGGTTTCGGTGGTGCGCCGAACATGGGCCACGATCCGCGCGGCCGCCGTCACGGCACTCCGGCGTGGCTGGACATGCGCCATGCCGATGGGCCGCAACCGATGCTCGAACGCGGCAAGAAACTGGTGGTGCAAATGGTCGAGACCTTCCAGGAAGGTGGCAAAGCGACCTTCGTCGAAACCCTCGACGCCGTGGAGGTGGCGAAGAAAAGCGGCATGCCGCTGGCGCCGATCATGATCTACGGCGACGACGTTACCCACCTGCTCACCGAAGAAGGCATCGCCTACCTGTACAAGGCGCGCTCGCTGGAAGAGCGCCAGGCGATGATCGCAGCGGTCGCCGGGGTTACCGCCATCGGCCTGCGGCACAACCCGAAAGACACCGAACGCATGCGCCGCGAGGGCCTGATCGCCCTGCCCGAAGACCTCGGCATCCGCCGCACTGACGCCACGCGCGAATTGCTCGCGGCGAAAAGCGTCGCCGATCTGGTCGAGTGGTCCGGCGGCCTGTACAACCCGCCCGCCAAATTCAGGAGCTGGTAATGCACGCATTCAACCTGCAAGCGAAACCGCTGTCCCTGGCTGACCGCTTGGCCGATCTGGCAGTGGACGCGTTGATCGACGAAGCCGATCTGTCGCCGAAACCGGCGCTGGTCGACCGTCGTGGCAACGGCGCGCACACCGATCTGCACCTGGGCCTGATGCACGCGTCGGCGTTGGCCTTGTGGCCAGCGTTCAAGGAAATGGCCGAGGTGGCGCTGGAGCTGTGCGAAGTCGGTGTGCCGTTACGCGAAGCGATTGGCCGCATCGGTCGCGAGGGCGAACAAGCCATGCTCGTGACCACCAACGGCGTCAACACCCATCGCGGTGCGATCTGGGCGTTGGGACTGTTGGTGACGGCCGCCGCGCTGCAACCGAAATCCATCGCCCTGTGCGCCGCCCGCCTGGCACTGCTCGACGACCGCTACGCACCGACACCACTCAGCCACGGCGCACAGGTCGCCCAGCGTTACGGCGCACGCGGTGCTCGCGAGGAAGCGCAACTGGGCTTCCCGTCCGTTCTGCAACGGGGCCTGCCGCAACTGCACAAAAGCCGCGCCAACGGCCACGGCGAACAGAACGCCCGGCTCGATGCGTTGCTGGCGATCATGACCGAGCTGGCCGACACCTGCGTGCTCTACCGCGCCGGCGAGCCCGGTCTGCAGGCCATGCAGGCCGGCGCGCAAGCGGTGCTCGATGCCGGCGGCAGCGCCAGCCTCAGCGGTCGTCGGCGCCTGCACGAACTGGATCAACAACTCATCGCATTGAATGCCTCGCCCGGTGGCGCCGCCGACCTGCTCGCCGCCACGCTGCTGCTCGATCGTATCGAGCGCGACGGCATCTCTCAGGGAGCGTTTTGATGGAAAACCTATCGTTTGAATTCCCCGCCGGGCAGCCGCCACGCGGGCGTGCGCTGGTCGGTTGTGTCGGCTCGGGTGATCTGGAAGTGCTGATCGAACCGGGTCTGGCCGGCAAACTGACGATCAACGTGCAGACCTCGGTCAACGGCGCGCAGCAGCGCTGGCAGCACCTGTTTGCGCGGATGTTCGACGGCACCACGCCACCGGCGATGGCCATCGATATCCACGATTTCGGCGCGACACCGGGGGTGGTGCGCTTGCGTCTGGAACAGGGTTTCGAGGAGATCGGCCATGACTGACAGCGCAGCGTTGCTCAACAAACACAGCTTCGTCGAACTCGGCGCGCGGCAGCGGGCGCAAGCCTTGCTCGACGCCGGGACCTTTCGCGAACTGCTCGATCCGTTTCAACGGGTCATGTCGCCATGGCTTGAGCGCCAAGGTGTGGTGCCGCAAGCCGACGACGGGGTGATCATCGCCAAGGGCCGCCTCGACGGTTTGCCGGTGGTCATCGCGGCGATTGAAGGTGCGTTTCAGGGCGGCAGCCTTGGCGAAGTCGGCGGGGCGAAGATTGCCGGTGCGCTGGAACTGGCTGCCGAAGACAACCGCAACGGTATCCCCACCCGCGCGGTGTTGCTGCTGGAAACCGGTGGCGTGCGCTTGCAGGAGGCCAATCTGGGGCTGGCGGCGATTGCCGATATCCATGCGGCGATTGTCGATTTGCAGCAATACCAACCGGTGGTCGGCGTGGTCGCCGGCAGTGTCGGTTGCTTCGGCGGCATGTCGATTGCCGCTGCGCTGTGCAGCTATCTGTTGGTGACCCAGGAAGCACGTCTCGGTCTGAACGGCCCGCAAGTCATCGAGCAGGAAGCCGGGATCGAGGAATACGACTCCCGCGACCGGCCCTTCATCTGGAGCCTGACCGGCGGCGAACAGCGTTTCAACACGGGACTAGTGGACCGTTATGTCGGCGATGATGTGGCGCAGATTCGTCAGCAGGTCGGTGAATTGCTCCGGCAAGGCTTGCCGGCACAGCCGCGCAGTCAGCGCGCCGCGTGGTTTCTGCAACGCCTCGGCAAGCTGAACACTGACCAGCAAATCGAACCGTCGGTGGTTCGCGATCTGTATCAAGGAGAGCGCTCATGAGCAGTTATTCATTGCGCGGTTTGCACTGGTTCAACGCCTTGAGCATGGGCGCTGAAAGCGTCGAAGGGTTGCCGCCGTCATTGAAAGTGGCCGACGCTGAGCTCGGGCGTTTTATCGCCGTGGTCGCCGACCCGGACAATCGTTTCCCCCGCGCCCGAAACGGCGAAGTCGGTTTGCTCGAAGGCTGGGGGCTGGCCAAAGCTGTGGATGACGCGATCAGCGCCGATCGCGACAACGCGAAGAAGCGTCCGATCATCGCCATTGTCGATGTGCCGAGCCAGGCATATGGCCGGCGCGAAGAAGCCCTCGGCATTCATCAGGCGCTGGCCGGCGCGGCGGACAGTTATGCCCGTGCGCGTCTGGCCGGGCATCCGGTGATTGCGCTGCTGGTGGGCAAGGCCATGTCGGGTGCATTTCTCGCCCACGGTTATCAGGCCAATCGCCTGATTGCTTTGCGCGATCCGGGTGTGATGGTGCACGCGATGGGCAAGGCTTCGGCGGCGCGGGTCACCTTGCGCAGTGTCGAGGAACTGGAAGCGCTCGCCGCCAGCGTGCCGCCGATGGCCTATGACATCGACAGCTACGCCAGCCTCGGCCTGCTCTGGGAAACCCTCTCGGTGCAGCAGATTGAACAGCCGACAGAGGAAGATCTGACCCGCGTGACTGAGTGCCTCAAGCAAGCGATCAGCGATGTGACCAGCACTGATTTGAAAGGGCGCCTTGGTGCGAGCAATCGTGCCGCCTCCAGCAAAGTCCGCGAATTGCTGAGGGCGCAGTGGTGAACCTGCCCCTGGCCCACGATCTGCTCTGGGGCATGACCCCAGCGCAGTTGCCGGCTGATGCGCCGGCGTGGGCGATCGCGGCGCTGGCGGCCGGGCAACCGGTGGTGGTGCGGCGGGCCTTGAGCGAGAAAGGTCTGGTCGCGGTCGGCGTTCGTGGTGTGTTGCGTGAGCAGCGGCTGGCGGCGTTTATGCCGCTCGATTCGATTGCCTGTCGGGTCAGTCCCGAAGCCCTTTGTCAGGTTGAGTGCGAGCGAGATCTGCCGGTGATGCAGGCGCTCAAACAACTGCGGCCGATACTCGATGACTGCGGTTGGGTCTGGGGTGTCAGCGGTAGTGTCGGGTTTGAATTGGCCAGTGGTTTTGCAGCGATGCACGCGGCCAGTGATCTCGATCTGATTCTGCGTGCGCCGCACATCATCGGCCGTAATCAGGCGCGCGAACTGGTCGCGCTTTTTGATCAAACTGCGTGCCGGGTCGACATGCAATTGCAGACCCCATTCGGCGCTGTGGCGTTGCGGGAATGGGCCAGCGGTTCGGCCCGAGTGCTGCTGAAAAATGCCCATCAGGCTGCATTGGTGATCGATCCGTGGAACCCGCAGGAGCAGGCAGCGTGAGCAGTCTGCTGGTGTTTCCCGGCCAGGGCGCGCAGCAAGCGGGCATGCTCCAGCGTTTGCCTCGGGAAACACTGGTCGAGGCCAGTGATGTGCTGGGCGAAGACGTTGCGCTGCTGGATTCAGCCGAGGCATTGCGCACGACCAGAGCGGTTCAGCTGTGCCTGCTGATCGCCGGTGTCGCTGCTTCGCGGCAGTTATTGCAGGATGAACTGACTGCGGATTACGTCGCCGGCCTGTCCATCGGCGCTTATCCGGCAGCAGTGGTGGCGGGGGCCTTGAGTTTCAGCGATGCGCTGCATCTGGTCAGCCTGCGCGGTGAGCTGATGCAACAGGCTTATCCACAGGGCTACGGCATGACCGCGATCATCGGCTTGCAGTTGTCGACCGTCGAAACCCTGCTGGCGCAAGTGCACAGCGAAGATGCGCCGGTGTATCTGGCCAACATCAACGCCGATAACCAAGTGGTCATCGCCGGCAGCGACAAGGCCATGCAAGCAGTGGCCGAACTGGCGCGCAGTCGCGGCGCCGGAGTGGCGAAGCGGCTGGCGGTGAGCGTGCCGTCGCATTGCCCATTGCTGGAAAAACCGGCGCAGGCGCTTGCCGAGGCCTTCGCCAAGGTTGAACTGAAGAACCCGAAAGTCGCTTATCTGAGCGGCAGTCGCGCGCGGCCTGTGAGCAAAGTCGAAGCGCTGCGCGAGGACCTCGCTTTTAACATGTGCCGCGTGGTGGACTGGCGCGGCACCGTGCAAAGCGCCTACGAGCGCGGCGTGCGTCTACAGATCGAACTGCCGCCCGGTGCGGTGCTGACCGGGCTGGCGCGCCGGGTGTTCGAGCAGGGCACCGTCACTGCCTTCGACAGTGCCCGCCTCGATACCCTGCAAGCGCTGTTGCGCGAGGAGGGTGGCCGCCAACTCTAAAACCGCCGCGACTCAAGCTTCGAACAACAAAAACAACATTCGACGATGCACTTTGAGGACTACAACAATGATTATTTACGGTGTGGCGTTTCTCGCCTTCTGCACGCTGGTCGGTATCTGGGTCGGTGAACTGCTCGGCAAGCTGATCGGCGTGCCGGCCAACGTCGGCGGTGTCGGTATTGCGATGCTGCTGTTGATCGGCCTGGGCAGCTATCTCTATAAGAGCGGCTGGCTCAAGGGCAAGACCGAGCAGGGCGTGGAGTTCTGGAGCGCGATCTACATTCCCATCGTGGTCGCCATGGCCGCACAGCAGAATGTCTACGGTGCGCTGAAGGGCGGGCCGATGGCGATTCTTGCCGGCACCCTCGCCGTAGTGATCGCTTTTGCCCTGGTGCCGGTGCTGACGCGCATGGGCAACAAGCAAGAGACGCCGATTGCTCCTGTCAAGACTGCGGGGTAATCGCCATGTACGAATCGATGATGAAAGTGATCACCGGCTACGGTCTGATCAGCGGCTTTTTGATTGTCGGCCTGACCATGTGGGTGTCCTACTGGATGTCCAACACCTTCACCAAGGGCCGTCTGCACGGTTCGGCGATCGCCATTCTGCTCGGGCTGGTGCTGTCGTATATCGGCGGCGCACTCACCGGTGGGCAAAAAGGCGTGGTGGATATTCCCCTCTTGTCCGGCATCGGCCTGCTCGGCGGTGCGATGCTGCGGGATTTCGCGATTGTGGCGACGGCGTTTGGGGTGAGTGTCGATGAGCTCAAACGCGCCGGACTCGTCGGTGTGCTGGCGCTGTTTGTCGGCGTTGGCACCTCGTTCGTCGCCGGCGTCGGCGTGGCGATGGCGTTCGGCTACACCGATGCGGTGAGCCTGACCACCATTGGCGCCGGTGCGGTGACCTACATTGTCGGCCCGGTGACCGGCGCGGCGATCGGCGCCAGCTCCGAGGTGATGGCGCTGTCGATTGCGGCGGGGCTGATCAAGGCGATTCTGGTGATGGTGATGACACCGTTCGTGGCGCCGATGATCGGCCTGAACAATCCGCGCAGCGCGGTGATTTTTGGTGGTTTGATGGGCACCTCCAGCGGCGTTGCCGGCGGCCTGGCGGCCACCGACCCGAAGCTGGTGCCGTATGGTTGCCTGACGGCGGCGTTCTACACCGCGCTTGGGTGTCTGCTGGGGCCTTCGCTGCTGTTTCTGGCGATGCGCGGGTTGATGGGCTGACCGAGCTGACATTGATCGTTCCCACGCTCTGCGTGGGAATGCAGCCCGGGACGCTCCGCGTCCCAAAGCGGACGCAGAGCGTCCATTGAGACATTCCCACGCAGAGCGTGGGAACGATCATGAGCTGGCCTGGCGATTGGCATACATCCGACACTCCGCCAGCAACGCCAGCAGATTCGGATCACGCTCCTTGGCCTTGAGAAACACCACGCCAATGTGCTGCTGCAACCGGTACTTCTCCTGCAACGGGATGAGCTTCACCCGGTTCTCGTACACCGCCGCAATCCGCCCCGGCAACAAGGCGTACCCCACCCCTGAGCTGACCATGCTCAGCAGGGTGAAGATGTCATTGACCTGCATCGCCACCTTCGGCTCGAACCCCGCTTGCTTGAATACCCGCACACCGTCCTGATGGGTGGCGAAGCCCTGGGTCAGGGTGATGAAGGTTTCATCGCGGACTTCCGCCAGATCGACTTCACTGCGCTGAGCGAATTTTGAATCGGCCGGGGTGGCGAGGAAAATGTCGTCGGAGAACAGCGCAATCTGTTCGCAATCCGGATCGTTGATGCTGTCGTCCAGCGACACCAGAATCGCGTCGACTTCCATGTTTTTCAGCTTGTAGAGCAGGTCGATGTTCGAGCCGAGGATCAGGTCGATGTTGAGTTCGCTGCGGCGGATCTTCAGGCCCATGATCAGCTGCGGCACGGTCTTCACCGTCAGCGAATACAGCGAGCCGAGCTTGAAACGCTCGGCGGAGAACCCGGCGGCTTCGCGGGTCAGGCGTACGCTGTCGACGACGTCGTTGATCAGCTTCTGCGCACGTTCTTCCAGCACATAGGCGCTTTCCAGTGGCGTCAGATTGCGCCCTTCGTGTTTGAACAGCGGGCAGCGCAGGGCGTTTTCCAAAGAGTGAATGGCGCGGTGCACGCTGACGTTGCTGGTCTGCAGTTCGGCGGCGGCGCGGGCGAGGTTGCCGGTGCGCATGAAGGCGAGGAACACCTCGAGTTTTTTCAGGGTCAATTCTTCGTCGATCAGCATGGCGCGGACTCTTTTTGGTATCGGCCGATTGTGCCCAATTCCTGCGGGCCGCGCAGGCGAGGTTGAACAGAAACATTGCGCTTTTACGCTCAAGGCCCGAGCCTTGCGCGCTTGCGGTAGTGACTACGAGGTATGCGATACATGTATCACGGGGAAAAACTCAACGCCTGGACCCATCTGGTCGGAGCCATCGCCGCGTTTATCGGCGGCGTATGGATGCTGGTGATTGCCAGTCTCGACGGCAGCCCTTGGAAGATCGTCAGCGTGGCGATCTACGCCTTCACCTTGCTGGTGCTCTACAGCGCCTCGACCGTGTATCACAGCGTGCGCGGGCGCAAGAAAGCGATCATGAAGAAGGTCGATCATTTCTCGATCTACCTGTTGATCGCCGGCAGCTACACGCCGTTCTGCCTGGTGACGTTACGCGGGCCGTGGGGCTGGACGCTGTTCGGGATTGTCTGGGGGCTGGCGCTGATCGGCATCCTGCAAGAGATCAAACCGCGCTCCGAGGCACGGATTCTGTCGATCGTGATTTACGCGGTGATGGGCTGGATCGTGCTGGTCGCGGTCAAACCGCTGATCGCCGCGCTGGGCACGGCCGGGTTTGCCTGGCTGGCGTCGGGCGGGGTGTTGTATACGGTGGGGATTATCTTTTTTGCCCTCGATCACCGACTGCGGCATGCCCATGGCATCTGGCACCTGTTCGTGATTGCCGGGAGCTTGCTGCACTTTGTGGCGATTCTGTTTTACGTGCTGTAGCCCGGCTGACTGATCGTTCCCACGCTCTGCGTGGTAACGCCTCCTGTGATGCTCTGCGTCACGCTGTTTGGGACGCGGAGCGTCCCGGGCTGCATTCCCACGCAGAGCGGGGGAATGCAGCCCGGCAAAAAGGTTTAGAAATCACCCCAAAGTTGCTGGGCTACCGCCAGCGCCACCACCGGCGCAGTCTCGGTGCGCAGCACCCGTGGGCCGAGGCGGGCGGCGTGGAAGCCGTTGCCTTTGGCCTGCTCGACTTCGCCGTCCGTCAAGCCACCTTCCGGTCCGATCAGGAACGCCAGCGTCGCCGGTTTGGCATGGCTGACCAGCGGTTCTGCGACCGGATGCAGCACCAGTTTCAATTCGGCTTCAGTCTGCTTGAGCCAGTCCGCCAGCAACACCGGCGGATGAATCACCGGCACCCGTGAACGCCCGCACTGTTCGCAGGCACTGATCGCCACCTGGCGCCAGTGCAGCAAGCGCTTGTCGGCGCGTTCGTCCTTGAGCCGCACTTCGCAGCGTTCGCTGAAGATCGGGGTGATTTGCGTCACGCCCAGTTCAGTGGCTTTCTGAATCGCCCAGTCCATGCGCTCGCCCCGGGACAGGCCCTGGCCGAGGTGGATCTGCAGTGGCGATTCGATTTGCCCGGCGAATTGCTCGTCGATCTGCACGACCACGCGCTTCTTGCCGACATCCACCAAGGACCCGCGAAATTCATGGCCGGAACCGTCGAACAACTGCACCGCATCGCCTTCGACCATGCGCAACACGCGGCTGATGTAATGCGCCTGGGCTTCCGGCAGTTCGTGTTCGCCAGTGCTCAGCGGGGCGTCGATAAAGAAGCGGGACAGTCTCATTTCGGGTCTCTAAAAAATTGGCGCGTAGTCACTGTTGGCAGAGCTTTGGTGGCGAGGGGATTTAGCGAACCGTCGCACCGCCCCGTTCGGCTGCGCAGCAGTCGTGAAATCAGCACACGCAATAATCCTGACTCACCGCGATTGCAGATTTCAGGGCGGCTTCGCCACCCAACGGGGATAAATCCCCTCGCCACAGGGTCCTTCTCAAACCTTTGGTATCGATCAGCCCGGGTCGCGGAATCCCGGATGGAAGTCTTTCGGCACCGCCACGCTGACGCTGTCACGCGTAGCAATATCAATACCTTCACTGGCCACTTCGGCCAGGAAGTCGATCTGCTCCGGGGTGATCACATACGGCGGCAGGAAATACACCACGCTGCCCAGCGGGCGCAACAACGCACCGCGCTCCAGCGCATGCTGGAAAACTTTCAAGCCACGACGCTCCTGCCAAGGGTAGGCCTCTTTGGTGGCTTTATCCTTGACCATCTCGATGGCCAGGACCATGCCGGTCTGGCGCACTTCCGACACGTTAGGGTGATCGACCAGATGCGCGGTCGCCGAGGCCATGCGCTGAGCCAGCGCCTTGTTGTTCTCGATGACATTGTCCTGCTCAAAGATATCCAGGGTCGCCAATGCCGCAGCGCAGGCCAGCGGGTTGCCGGTGTAGCTGTGCGAATGCAGGAAGGCGCGCAGGGTCGGGTAGTCGTCGTAGAAGGCGCTGTAGACCTCGTCGGTGGTCAGGCACGCGGCCAGCGGCAGGTAGCCGCCGGTCAGGGCCTTGGACAGGCAGAGGAAGTCCGGGCGGATGCCGGCCTGTTCGCAGGCGAACATCGTCCCGGTGCGGCCGAAGCCGACGGCGATTTCGTCGTGGATCAGGTGCACGCCATAGCGGTCGCAGGCCTCGCGCAACAGCTTGAGGTAGACCGGGTGATACATGCGCATGCCGCCGGCGCCCTGAATCAGCGGCTCGACGATCACTGCCGCGACGCTGGCATGATTTTCCGCCAGGGTCTGTTCCATGGCGGCGAACATGTTGCGCGAATGTTCTTCCCAGCTCATGCCTTGCGGGCGCAGATAGCAATCCGGGCTCGGCACTTTGATGGTGTCCATCAACAGGGCTTTGTAGGTCTCGGTGAACAGCGGCACATCGCCGACCGCCATCGCTGCCATGGTTTCGCCGTGGTAGCTGTTGGTCAGGGTGACGAAGCGCTTCTTGTTCGGTTGGCCGCGATTGAGCCAGTAGTGAAAGCTCATTTTCAGCGCGACTTCGATGCACGACGAGCCGTTATCGGCGTAGAACACCCGGTTCAAGCCTTGCGGGGTCATTTTCACCAGACGCTCGGACAGCTCGATCACCGGCTGATGGCTGAAACCGGCAAGAATCACGTGTTCGAGTTGATCGACCTGATCCTTGATGCGCTGGTTGATGCGCGGGTTGGCGTGGCCGAACACGTTGACCCACCAGGAACTGACCGCGTCGAGGTAGCGCTTGCCTTCGAAGTCTTCGAGCCAGACGCCTTCGCCGCGCTTGATCGGGATCAGCGGCAGCTGTTCGTGGTCTTTCATCTGGGTGCAGGGATGCCACAACACCGCAAGATCGCGTTGCATCCACTGGTTATTCAGGCCCATTTACAGTCTCCTCGAGGCGGCTCGCGTCAGGCGCGGGCGAACAATCGCGCAAGCCTATGCAATGCATCGCGCGGGAACAACCCATTGTGTCGATTGAGCTACTTTGTCTGAGCCGATAGACGTCGCTGGCGGCGTTTTGATGGCTAACGTATTCTTCGCGGTTCTTTGAGTCGTCTGACTCGCAAAACTGCTTTTTCCCACATGTTTTTCCGGAGTTCGCTGAATGTCTGTCGGTTGGCTGCGCGCCTGTGCGCTGGTGATGTTGGGGCTGTTCAGCGTTACGGCGCTGGCCAAGGATAAAACCGCAATCGTGATCGGCGGTGGCCTGTCGGGTCTGACCGCCGCTTACGAACTGCAGAACAAAGGCTGGCAGGTCACCCTGCTGGAAGCCAAGCCGAGCCTGGGCGGCCGCTCGGGCATGGCCACCAGCGAATGGATCGGCAACGACAAGACTCAGCCGGTGCTGAACAAATACGTGTCGACCTTCAAGCTCGGCACCACGCCGGCGCCGGAATTCGTCCGTACCCCAGGCTATCTGATCGACGGCGATTATTTCTCCGCCGCTGATCTGGCCACCAAGCAGCCAGCCACCGCCGATGCGCTCAAGCGCTACCAGAAAACCCTCGACGATCTGGCGCGCTCGATCGACGACCCGCAGAACCCGGCGGCGACCGCTACCCTGCATGCACTGGACCAGATCACCGTATCGAGCTGGCTCGACAAGCAGAACCTGCCGGCCACCGCGCGTCAGTTGATCAACCAGGACATTCGCACCCACTACGACGAACCTTCGCGTCTGTCGCTGCTGTATTTCGCTCAGCAGAACCGCGTCTATCGCGGCGTTTCCGACCGCGACCTGCGCGCCTCGCGTCTGGTCGGTGGCAGCCAGGTACTGGCCCAGGCCTTCGTCAAACAGATCAAGACCATCAAGACCAGCTCGCCGGTCTCGGCCATCATCCAGGACAAGGACGGCGTGACCGTCAAAGTCGGCAGCGTCGGCTATCAGGCTGACTACGTGGTGCTGGCGGTGCCGTTGCGCGCACTGAACAAGATCTCGCTGACCCCGGCGCTGGATGCCCAGCATCTGGCGGCGATCAAGGGCACCAACTACGGCTGGCGCGACCAGATCATGCTGAAGTTCAAGACGCCCGTGTGGGAAAGCAAATCGCGCATGTCCGGCGAGATCTACAGCAACGCAGGTTTAGGCATGCTCTGGATCGAGCCGGCGCTGAAGGGCGGCGCCAATGTGGTGATCAACCTGTCCGGCGATAACGCCCGTGTGATGCAGGCGTTCGGCGACAAGCAGATGGTCGATCAGGTGCTGATCCGTCTGCACGCGTTTTATCCACAGGCCCGTGGCTCGTTCACCGGTTATGAAATCCGTCGCTACAGCACCGACCCGTCGATGGGCGGCGCCTACTTGGCTTACGGCCCGGGGCAGATCAGCAAGTTCTGGCGCCTGTGGGAACGTCCGCTGCAACGCGTAGCGTTCGCCGGCGAACACACCGACACCTTGTACCCGGGCACTCTGGAAGGCGCACTGCGCACCGGCCAGCGCGCGGCCAGCCAGGTTGAAGATCTGGCGGCAGGCAAGTCGTTCGAACCGGCCAAAGTGGTTCCGGCTGCAGCTGCGGCAGGCGCGGCGGGTGCGGTAGCGGCGAAGAAGGGCAACTTCTTCAGCAACCTGTTCGGCGGTTCGGATGACGAGAAGAAGCCAGAGCCTGTGAAAGCGCCAGAGCCAGCACCTGCTCCGGCCGCTCCAGCGCCTGCACCGACCCCTGCGCCAGCGCCAGCGCCGGTGGAAGCACCGAAACCAGCGGCCCCGGTGAAAGCCGAGCCGGCGAAAAAAGCAGCGGCCAAGCCAGCGGCGAAGAAGCCTGCGGCCAAAACCGAAACGAAAAAGCCGGCGGCCAAACCGGCAGCGAAAAAGGCTGAGCCGGCGAAGAAACCAGCGGCCAAGCCTACTGCAACGACCGAGACCAAGGCGCAGTAAGGCTTTGTTCACATGAAAACGCGGCCCTCGGGTCGCGTTTTTTTTGCCCTGCGTTTCAGTCCTTCGTCATCCGGTTACGGGACTTACCGGCGTACCGGAGCCTTCCCACAAGATGCTCGGAATGAGGTGATAGCGGCTGCCAGCGCGCCAATTTTATGCTGGAAAAAATTGGAGGCATGCTATGAAAACGCTTATCGCGATACTGGTTTTGATTGCACTTTCCGGATGTAGCAACGGGCAATTTTTCCCCGGCGGCTATGGTTCTGAACTGGCGCACAAGTGCCACATAGACCCCTACAGTGCCGAATGCCTGCAACCGCCGGCAGTACTTCATAACTGATCGGCCATGAATGGCTGGTCAGTTAAAACTCCCACTTGAAGAACTCTGTCCCGTTCGGCAGTTTCCTCAGCCACTTTTGCTTGGGTTTGCGCAGGCGCCCGATATCAAAACCGTTCATTTGTTCAAGCGCCCTATCCTGAGATCGCCTTTAATCCTTCCTTAACACCTCGCTCGCAGACTCTTGATCGTATTTCTCGATATTTCAAAGCAAAATTTTCCGCTTTAATTCGATAGATAACTCGCTAGTCTTGGTTCGCAGTTCTCACAGGATTTGGGCAATGCAGCTACGTAACTCTTCTTCGCGCTATGGTTGGGTCAGCATCTTCATGCACTGGGGCGTGGCGTTGGCGGTCTTCGGGCTGTTTGCGTTGGGTCTGTGGATGGTCGGGCTGGATTACTACAGCACCTGGCGCAAAGACGCGCCGGATCTGCACAAGAGCATCGGTCTGGTGCTGCTCGGTGTGATGGTGTTGCGGGTGGTGTGGCGTTTCATCAGCCCGCCGCCGCCAACTCTGCAAAGCTACAGCCGCATGACCCGTATCGGCGCCAAATTCGGCCACGGGTTTCTGTATCTGGCGCTGTTCGCTGTGATGATTGCCGGTTACCTGATTTCCACCGCAGACGGTGTCGGGATCCCGGTGTTTGGCCTGTTTGAAGTTCCTGCACTGCTCTCCGGACTACCGGATCAGGCAGATACCGCTGGGGTGATTCATCTCTGGCTGGCGTGGGCACTGGTAATTTTTTCCGGTCTCCATGCGTTGGCAGCATTGAAGCACCACTTTATCGATCGTGATGCGACCCTCACTCGAATGCTCGGTCGCAAAGCCTGAAATTCAACCTCGACTCAAAGGAAAAGAAAGCATGTTGAAAAAGACTCTGGCCGCTCTGGCAATCGGTTCTGCACTGCTCTCGGCTGGTCAGGCCATGGCTGCGGACTACAAAATCGACAAGGAAGGCCAGCACGCCTTCGTTGACTGGAAAATCAGCCACCTGGGTTACAGCTTCATCCACGGTACCTTCAAAGATTTCGACGGTACTTTCTCTTGGGATTCGGCCAAGCCTGAAGCCAGCAAGATCTCTGTGGATGTGAAAACTGCCAGCCTGTGGTCGAACCATGCTGAACGTGACAAGCACATCGCCAGCAAAGATTTCCTCGACGTGAGCAAGTTTGCTGATGCCAAGTTCGTCTCCACCGCCGTTAAATCGACCGGTGAAAAGACTGCTGACGTGACCGGCGACCTGACCTTGCACGGCGTGACCAAGCCTGTGACCTTCAAGGCCACATTCAACGGCGAAGGCAAGGATCCATGGGGCGGCGAGCGCGCTGGCTTCAACGCCAAGACCACTCTCAATCTGAACGAGTTCGGGATCAAGGGCCCAGGCCCAACCTCGCAAACGGCAGATCTGGATATCTCGCTGGAAGGTGTGAAAGTCAAATAACTTTCGCTCGCCACAATAAAACGCCCCTGGTCGAAAGGCCCGGGGCGTTTTTTTATTGCCTGCGACACATTCCCTGTGGGAGCGAGCCTGCTCGCGAAAGCGGTCAGTCCGGCAACATCATTGCTGACTGACCCGCCGCCTTCGCGAGCAGGCTCGCTCCCACAGGGGTATTGCGGTGTGGCAGAGATAATCGAGGTAAAAAATGCCCCGGCTCTTTCGAGTCGGGGCATTTTTCATGACGGTATGAAACTCAGCGATTGCGGGTCAGCAGTGCTGGTTTCTCGCCACGTGGGCGGCTTGGCAGTTGATCGAGCTGCTCAGGCGTCGGGAAGCGGTCGGCTTTCGATTCCTTGTGCATGATCTTCGGACCGTTGCTGCGCGGGTTCTGCACGGCCGGTTCGCTGCGTGGCTGATCGTCACGGGCCGGACGGCGGTTGCGCGGCGCGGATTCGTCACGACGACCCTGACCGTCACGCGGTGCGCCATTGCGCGGGCCGCTGCGTTTGGCCGGTGGCGTGCCGGTGCTCGAACCGTTGCTGTTGCGCGGACCGTTCTGGCGTCCCTGAGGCTGACCACCGCGTGGTGCGCCTGCGCCTTGCGCCGGTGCGCCCGGACGACGGCCACGGCCGCCGGCAGGAGCGGCCTTCGGCACGTAGTCAACGCGGTTACCGAAGTTATCGATATCGTCGTCGAGGAATTCGTCCGGGGCACGGTCAGCCGCTGCACGCGGGGGCTGGCTCGGGCGCTGTTCGCGGCTCGGCGTGCCTTCGCGCGGTTTCTGCTGACGGGCAGGGCGCTCGCCACGTTCACCGGCCGGCTTTTCCTTGCCCTTGTCTTTGCCTTTGTCCTTGCGACCGCCGCCACCGCCGCCGCCATTCGGGCCGTCGCCACGTGGGCCACGGGAATTGCGCGGGTTGCGGATGTCCGGACGCTCGCGGGCTTCCGGCTTCTCGGCTTCGATGGTGCTGGAGTCGAAGCCCATCAGATCGCCGTCGGCAATCTTCTGTTTGGTCATGCGCTCGATGCTTTTCAGCAGCTTCTCTTCGTCCGGTGCGACCAGGGAGATCGCCTCGCCGGAACGACCGGCGCGGCCGGTACGGCCGATACGGTGCACATAGTCTTCATCGACGTTCGGCAGCTCGAAGTTGACCACATGCGGCAACTGATCGATGTCCAGACCACGGGCAGCGATGTCGGTCGCTACCAGAATACGCACTTCGCCGGCCTTGAAGTCGGCCAGGGCCTTGGTGCGGGCGTTCTGGCTCTTGTTACCGTGGATCGCCACCGCCGGCAGGCCGTGTTTGTCCAGGTATTCAGCGAGACGGTTGGCGCCGTGCTTGGTGCGGGTGAACACCAGTACCTGTTCCCACGCGCCGGCGGTGATCAGGTGTGCCAGCAGCGCACGTTTGTGGCTGGCGGGCAGGCGGAACACGCGTTGTTCGATGCGCTCGACCGTGGTGTTCGGCGGCGTCACTTCGATGCGTTCCGGATTGTGCAGCAGTTTGCCGGCGAGGTCGGTGATGTCTTTGGAGAAAGTCGCCGAGAACAGCAGGTTCTGACGCTTGGCCGGCAGACGTGCGAGGACTTTCTTCACGTCGTGGACAAAACCCATGTCGAGCATGCGGTCGGCTTCGTCGAGAACGAGAATTTCCACGTGGGACAGATCGACGCTGCCCTGGCCGGCGAGGTCGAGCAAGCGACCCGGGCAGGCGACGAGAACGTCGACGCCACGGGACATGGCCTGGACCTGCGGGTTCATGCCGACGCCGCCGAAGATGCAGGCGCTGACGAATTTCAGGTCACGGGCGTAGATCTTGAAGCTCTCGTGCACCTGGGCCGCGAGTTCGCGGGTCGGGGTCAGGACCAGCACGCGCGGTTGGCGCGGGCCGTGACGCTGGGATTTGTCCGGGTGACCGTTGGGGAACAACCGCTCCAGAATCGGGAGGGCGAAACCGCCGGTTTTACCGGTACCTGTCTGAGCCGCCACCATCAGGTCGCGACCTTGCAACACGGCGGGAATGGCCCGCTGTTGCACCGGAGTAGGCTCGGTATAGCCCGCATCTTCGATGGCACGGACTAAAGCCTCGGAGAGACCGAGGGAAGCAAAGGACATGAGTAATCCTGTTTTAGTTAGGGCTTGGCCCAATGGGAGTCTTGCCTGGCGCGAATCACGTTTAAGAGGACGCAATCCCGTCCGGTCCAGCGGCGGTTCCGAAGGCACGTCAGGAGCGCTCGCGCGGGCTGGAAGCTGCGCTGTAGCGGGTCGAGAGGCCTGTTACGGTTCCGGGCGTCCGGGCGTGAGCCTGGCGGGAACGCCGGAGTATAACAGAGCAATCACTGCGCGCTGCTTTCCTGCTGCTCAACGGTTTTGCCGCCGGCCGTGGCCGAACGCAGTGACGCGCTATCAACGGGCGCAGCACCGTAACGCGCGCTGAGCTCGGCGTAGGCCGGTTCGCGCTTGAAACGCTTGAGCTCGGCGCCGAAACGCTTCACCAGCAAATCCATACCGGCATTGCGCCGAACCGCAAGAAACTGGCTCTGACGGCTGATAACCGTCGGGTTTTCCGTGATCAGATCGCGAATATTCAGCTCATCGAGCAAATGCTGACCGACGCGGCGATCGGTAATCAGCAGGTCAATCCGCCCGCGCACCAGTTTGCCGAAATTGGCTTCATGGGTCGGTGCCGGCTCACGAACAAACAGTTCCGACTGGCTGAAGTCAGGGCTGTACAGATAACCCGGCGAGGTGCCGATGGTCAGGCCTTTGAGTTGTTCGAGGGTGTTGAATGGATGCGGCCGGTCGTTGGCGTAGAACATCACGAATTCGACATCGGACAGCGGTTCGCTGGGATAGAGCAGGGTGGCGTCGCGTTCGGCGCTGTGAAAGATGTCCAGCGCACCGTCGGCCTGGCCGGTCTCGAGCATCGACAGGCAGCGCTTCCACGGCAGGAACTGCCATTCCACTTCAATGCCCAGACGCTGGAACACGATGGCAGTGGTTTCGTAGTCAAGACCAAGGTTTTTGCCACCCTGTTCGTAGACGTACGGCGCCCACGGCTCGGTGACAATACGCAACTTCTCCCCCCGAGCGGCGACGCTCAGGCAAGTCAAAAGAATAACGCTCAGCAGTTGGGCAATAAGGGGCATGGCCTGAGGTTAGTACGCGAAACGCCTGATGAGAAGCTCTGGCATGCATGTTTCGCGCAGACCCCGGGCGCAATGGCCGTGATGGCCTTATTTGCTTGCGGTTTTCAGCAGGTGTTGGTGGACCTTCGCGTGACGCGAACCAAGGATCCGCTTGACCAGGCCGCGACTGAACCAGTCCCTGAGCAAGTGCCTGCAAACCGGCTTGCCAATGCGTTGCTGCTGGTTTTCCAGCGCCTTGTCCCACCAGACCGCTGCACACGCCTGATCGAACTCGTTGGGATGTTCATAGCAGCCGTAAAGGATTTCGCGAATGAACTGACGCAGATGCGCCGGCAGCAGCAGCGTGACGAGCTTGTAGAACATCCGCTGCAGGCGCGGTGGTCGAGGCAGTTGCGGTGATACACGTCGGGTGTCGTCCAGTGCAGCCTCGCCGGTCGGGTTGTCGCCATGTTTGGCGACCCAGGCCTGAACCTTGGCCCTGAACAGGTGCTTGCGGCTCCAGTAATGGTGAATCAGATCCGGGCACTTGTTGACGTCGAGCGTGCGGTAGGCGGCCACTGACAGGCAGAACTCTTCGAGGGTGTAGGCGCCCTGTGCCGACGGGAACAGCTCATCAATCAAAGCGATGGAGCGGTCCAGCACGTGAGCGTCCTGCCGGTGCAAGCCGATGACGCCGGAGTTGAGCAGGCGCATGTGATCGTCAGTCAGGCCTTTGTCCAGCAGTGTGGCCGACAGCGTGCGGTAGAGCAGGCTCATCTTGTTGTCGCCATAGCGGGCGTAGTAGTCATTGCACAGCAGGGTGCCGGGCTGCACCCGCTCGAACAGTTTCAGCGGCGAGCAGTGGAAAAACGTATCGGTGTCGATCAACAGCGCCGTTTCATGCTCTTCAAGTACCGAGCGCAACGCGACATGTTTGATGCGGAAATGATAACCGTGGGGCTCGCTCCATTTCTGGCGCGTTTCGGCGTCCAGCGGGCGAATGCGTACGGGGAGATGCTCGTAGGGTTGCGGATTGTCGCTGAAGACCTGGATATCGATCGCGGCATCCGGTGTCTCGCGCAACCACGCCAGAGCACTGGCGATGCTGAAAACAGCTTCCTGATGGTAGGTCTCGGCACCGAAAACCAGATAGACCAGTTGAGGGCGGGTTTTTGTTTGCGCGCAGATCATCGACGACAATATTCCATTTGTGCTTTTCAGTGAAAAGGCCCGGTGAGGGCCTTTTTTATCGCATGGAAAACCTTCAGCGCGGCAGCTTCAGGTTGTTCCAGATGGCTAGGCTAGGTTCGGCCTGGTTCATCGAGTAGAAGTGCAGCCCCGGCGCGCCGCCCTGCAGCAGGCGTTCGCACATCTCGCTGACGACTTGTTCGCCAAAGCTTTGAATGCTTCGCGTGTCATCGCCGTAGGCTTCCAGTTGCTTGCGGATCCAGCGCGGAATTTCCGCACCGCAGGCATCGGAGAAGCGCGCGAGTTTGCTGTAGTTGGTGATCGGCATGATCCCCGGCACGATCGGCAGATCCACGCCCAGCGCCTGCAAACGGTCGACGAAGTAGAAGTAGCTGTCGGCATTGAAGAAGTACTGGGTGATCGCGCTGTCGGCACCGGCCTTTGCCTTGCGCACGAAGTTGGCGAGATCGTCTTCGTAGTTGCGCGCTTGCGGATGCATCTCCGGGTAAGCGGCGACTTCGATGTGGAAATGATCGGCGGTTTCTTCACGAATGAATTCCACCAGTTCATTGGCGTGACGCAGCTCACCGCTGGTCATGCCCATGCCGGACGGCAGGTCGCCACGCAGGGCAACGATGCGCTTGATGCCGGCAGTCTTGTATTCGTTCAGCAGGCCGCGCAGGTCGTCCTTGCTGTCACCGACGCACGACAGGTGCGGAGCGGCGGGTACTTTGACTTCGCTTTCCAGCTGCAACACGGTGTTGAGCGTGCGATCACGGGTCGAACCGCCAGCGCCGTAGGTGCAGGAAAAGAAATCAGGGTTGTAAGTGGCTAACTGACGGGCAGTGGCAAGCAGCTTTTCTTGCCCGGCATCGGTCTTGGTCGGGAAAAACTCGAAGCTGTAGCGACGGTCTTGGGACATGGTCATACCCTTGGAAACAAGTACCTTCGAGGCGCTGCAATCCCGTGTGGGAGCGAGCCTGCTCGCGAAAGCGCTGGGTCAGACAACACGGATGTTGAATGATAAGCCGCCTTCGCGAGCAAGCTCGCTCCCACAGGGAGAGCGAGCATTCAGCGCCTGTTAGTAGCGATAGGCGTGCGGCTTGAACGGGCCTTCGACGGTGACGCCGATGTAGTCAGCCTGTTGCTTGGTCAGTTGGGTGACCACGCCGCCGAAGCCGCGAACCATTTCCAGGGCCACTTCTTCGTCGAGTTTCTTCGGCAGTACTTCAACGGTCAGACGCTCGGCTTTCTGCGCTGGCGACAGGTCGGCGTACTTCTGGCCGAACAGGAAGATCTGTGCCAGAACCTGGTTGGCGAACGAACCGTCCATGATGCGGCTCGGGTGACCGGTGGCGTTGCCCAGGTTCACCAGACGGCCTTCGGCCAGCAGGATCAGGTAGTCGTCGTTCTGTGGATCGAAGCTGCCAGCGCCGGTGCGGTGAACCTTGTGCACCTGTGGCTTCACTTCTTCCCATGCCCAGTTCTTGCGCATGAAAGCGGTGTCGATTTCGTTGTCGAAGTGACCGATGTTGCAGACCACGGCGCGCTTCTTCAGGGCTTTGAGCATGTTCGCGTCGCAAACATTGACGTTACCGGTGGTGGTCACGATCAGGTCGATCTTGCCCAGCAGCGCTTTGTCGATGCTCGCTTCGGAACCGTCGTTGATACCGTCGATGAACGGCGACACCAGTTCGAAGCCGTCCATGCAAGCTTGCATGGCGCAGATCGGGTCGACTTCGGAGACTTTAACGATCATGCCTTCCTGACGCAGGGACTGAGCCGAGCCCTTGCCCACGTCACCGTAACCGATGACCAGCGCTTGCTTGCCGGACAGCAGGTGGTCGGTGCCGCGCTTGATCGCATCGTTCAGGCTGTGACGGCAGCCGTATTTGTTGTCGTTCTTGGACTTGGTCACCGAGTCGTTGACGTTGATCGCCGGGATCTTCAGCTCGCCCTTGGCCAGCATGTCCAGCAGGCGATGCACGCCAGTGGTGGTTTCTTCGGTTACGCCGTGAACGCGATCGAGCACTTGCGGGTATTTCTTGTGCAGCAGCTCGGTCAGGTCGCCGCCGTCGTCGAGGATCATGTTGGCGTCCCAAGGCTGGCCATCCTTGAGGATGGTCTGCTCCAGGCACCACTCGTACTCTTCTTCAGTCTCGCCTTTCCAGGCGAACACCGGGATACCGGCGGCAGCGATAGCGGCAGCGGCCTGATCCTGAGTAGAGAAAATGTTGCAGGACGACCAGCGTACTTCGGCACCCAGGGCAACCAGGGTTTCGATCAGCACGGCGGTCTGAATGGTCATGTGGATGCAGCCGAGGATTTTCGCGCCCTTGAGCGGCTGCTCGGCAGCGTATTTGCGGCGCAGACCCATCAGGGCAGGCATTTCCGATTCGGCGATGATGGTTTCGCGACGGCCCCAGGCAGCCAGGGACATGTCGGCAACTTTGTAATCGGTAAAATCGGCAGGCGTGTTGACAGCGCTCATGAAGAGCCTCCATTCGTAATGTATGCGAATGGGCGCCGTTGTGCGTTTAGTGTCCGGCGTGAGCCGGTCAACGCCCCATCCGAGCCTGACAGGTCGAACCTGCTGCAGCGCCCCTCGGACAGGTGGCGGGAAAACGGTAGCCAGTGAACGTTACCGTTTTTTGAAACGGGGGCGATTATAGCCGCCCGGGCTGATCTTCCAAAGGGTTTCTGTCGGCCAGATGAAGATCGCCAATGGCGACCATAGTCGCAGCTGCCTGGAGCCTGACTGAGCAGTCTGCCAAGATGGGCGCATCTTTCGGCAAGCGCTCAGGAGTGAACATGAATTTCCACACCCGCAAATGGGTTAAACCCGAAGACCTCAACCCCAACGGCACCCTGTTCGGCGGCAGCCTGCTGCGCTGGATCGATGAAGAAGCGGCGATCTACGCCATCGTGCAACTGGGCAACCAGCGTGTGGTGACCAAGTACATCTCGGAAATCAACTTCGTCAGCGCCTCGCGCCAGGGCGACATCATCGAACTGGGCATCACCGCCACCGAATTCGGCCGCACCTCGATCACCCTGACCTGCGAAGTGCGCAACAAGATCACCCGCAAGAGCATCCTGACCGTCGAGAAGATGGTGTTCGTCAACCTCGGCGAAGACGGCCTGCCGGCGCCGCACGGGCGGACCGAGATCAAATATGTGAAAGACCAGTTCAAGGATGACGAAGCTGTTCAATAAGATCGGCGGCGCATTCTTCGCGAGCAGGCTCGCTCCCACAGGTACAGCGTGATCCTTGTGGGAGCGAGCCTGCTCGCGAAAGCGGTTGCCAATTCAGCGGAGATTCGCCTGGCCACTGAACAGCCATGAAGCGCAACGGTCGTAGCTACATCCCCCCCCACCGGTTGCCACGCCATGACCACCCCCACCAGCGACAAGACCCCCGACCTCTCGGCCAAGGAGCAGCACGAAGTCGAGAAGAGCCAGCCGCCGCGCGCGGCCGTTCTGCATGAAATCATCCGCACCCAGGGCGATCAGGAACTGGAGCGCAGCATTGCCGCGCTGTGGTGGTCGGCGCTGGCGGCAGGGTTGACCATGGGCCTGTCGCTGATGGGCATGGGATTGCTCAATTCGCGCCTGCCCGATGGCGACGAATTCAAGGTGATCGCCAGTTTCGGCTACTGCGCCGGTTTCCTCGCGGTCATCCTCGCGCGCCAGCAACTGTTCACCGAAAACACCCTGACCGCCGTGCTGCCGGTGATGACCAGGCCGACGCTGAAGAATTTCCTGCGCCTGATCCGTCTGTGGACAGTGGTATTGGTCGGCAACCTCTGCGGGACGATTCTGGTGGCGTACGTGATGCTGGAACTGCCGATTTTCGACAGCAAAACCGACGTCGCCTTCCTCGAAATCGGCCGCAAGGTCATGGAGCACAGCGCCAGTCAGATGTTCGCCAAGGGCATCGTCTCCGGCTGGATGATCGCCACCATGGTCTGGATGATCCCGTCCATGGAGAGCGCGAAGATGTGGATCATCATCCTCATCACCTACTTCATGGCGCTGGGCGACTTCACCCATATCGTCGTCGGATCGGCGGAAGTGTCGTATCTGGTGTTTGCCGGCGAGTTGCCGTGGAGTGATTTCTGGGCGGTGTTCGCCGGGCCGACGCTGGCGGGGAACATCATTGGCGGCAGCTTTATCTTCGCGCTGATCAGCCATGCGCAAATTCGCAGTGAAAGCGGTGCGCCGAAGGAATCTGCGGATCAGGCTGTCAAGCCCGACCCGCAGTCGATCAAGAAATGATCAGTGGTGGGCTGGCTCAGGCACGACGGCCGGCTCATTGCGCGTTGCGTGCTTGACCAGTTTGCCGATGGTCAGGCCCTGCAGCAGGATCGATGACAGCACAACGATGTAGGTGATGCTCAGCAGCAGGTCGCGTTCCGGGCCCAGCGGCAGGGCCAGCGCCAGGGCCACCGAAACACCACCGCGCAAACCGCCCCAGGTCAGGATGCGGATGGTGCCGGCCGGCACTGAGCGCCAGCGGCGCAGCAAAAGGATCGCTGGCGCCACGGTGAGCAGGCGCGACAGCAGGATCGCCACCGCCAGCAGGCCTGCGGCGGCCATGTGCAGCCAGTTGAACGGCAGCAGCAACAGTTCCATGCCGATCAGCGCAAACAGCAGCGCGTTGAGCATGTCATCGAGCAATTCCCAGAAGCCGTCCAGATAACGCCGGGTCATGTCGTTCATTGCCAGATTGCGCCCCAGGTTGCCGATGATCAGACCGGCCACCACCATCGCGATCGGTGCCGAGACGTGCAACTCGGTGGACATCGCCGAACCGCCGATCACCAGGGCCAGGGTCAGCATCACGGTGATCTGATGCTGCTCGACGCTTTTGATCATCCGATAGACCAGATAACCGATCAGCCCGCCGAACAACACACCGCCAATGGCCTCATGGACGAAGAGCATGGCCGTGGCGCTGACGGTCGGGGTTTCGCCCAGTTGCGCGATGCCCAGCAGCACGGTGAAGACCACCACCGCCGTGCCGTCGTTGAACAGTGATTCGCCGACGATGGTGGTTTTCAGTGGCTTCGAAGCGTTGGCGGTACGCAACACGCCGAGTACCGCAATCGGGTCGGTCGGTGAGATCAGCGCGCCGAACAACAGGCAGTAGAGGAAACTCACGTGCCAGCCGAACAGGGCAAAAATGTAGAAGGCCAGGCTGCCGATCACCACGGTGGCGATCAACACGCCGAAGGTGGCCAGCAGGCCGATCGGCCAGCGGTAGCTGCGCAAATCATTGAGGTTGACGTGCAGGGCGCCGGCGAACAGCAGGAACGAGAGCATCCAGTTCATCAGCAGATCGCCGAAATCGATCTGGCCGATCAGTTGCTGCACGCGGTCTTCGAGGCCGGGAAAGCCGAGGACGCTGAGGCCTTGCAGGAGCAGTGAGAACAGCAGGGCGGTAACCATCACGCCGATGGTCGGCGGCAGGCCGATAAAGCGGAAATTGACGAAGGTCAGGAGGGTGGTGAGGCAGATGAAAGCGGCGACGAGTTCAAGCATCCGGGGTCCTTTGGATGGAGAGTGAATGGAGCGCGACCGGAGGTTGGACGCAGGGGTTTGATGGGCAAACAGCGACATGGGACACACCACAGTTCATTGTGGCGAGGGGATTTATCCCCGCTCGGCGGCGAAGCCGTCGCAATCGGGCTTATCGATAATTCCTGACAAAACCCGATCGAAGGTTTTGGGGCTGCTGCGCAGCCCAACGGGGATAAATAGAGGTCTCAGCCAGACACATTGACCGCACTCGCCCGCCGACGTTGCAGGTAAATGAACAACAGCGCCGTCAGCACCGTCAGCACGCCGACCAGCGCCCCGGTCCACGGCAGGTCCGCCAGATCCGCGCCGCTGGCAACCACCAGTCCGCCGATCCAGGCGCCTGCGGCATTGCCAAGGTTGAACGCGCTCTGGTTCAGCGTCGAACCCAGATTCGGCGCTTCATGCGCCTGATCGATGATCAGCAGCTGCAGAATCGGGCACAGCGCAAAGGCGAAAATCCCCCACAGCATCAGGGTAATCGCCGCCGGAATCACCGCACGGCTGGTCTGGCTGAACGCCGCGAGAATCACCACGACCGCCAGCGCTACACCGACCAGTGACGGCAGTAAGCGGCTATCGGCCAGGCGCCCGCCGAGCATGCTGCCCGCTGTCAGGCCGACGCCGAACAACAGCAGCATCACCGTCACGCCGTGGGGGCTGACGCCAGTGATGTCTTGCAGGATCGGTGCGATATACGTGAACACGCTGAACAGGCTGGTCGAGGCCAGCACGCTCATGCCCAGCGCCAGCAGCACGTTGGCCTTGCCCAGCACTTTGAATTCGCTGGCGAGGTTGGCCTTGTCCATCGCGATGTGTTTTGGCAGCCACAACCACTGCGCCAGCGCCGCAACAATGCCGATCACCGACACCGCCCAGAAGGTCGAGCGCCAGCCGGCGTATTGGCCCAGCGCGGTGCCCAAGGGTACGCCGAGCACGTTGGCCAAGGTCAGGCCGGTGAACATCATGGCAATGGCTTGCGCGCGTTTGTTCGGCGCAACCAGGCCGGCGGCGACCACCGAGCCGATGCCGAAAAACGCCCCGTGACACAGCGCCGTGACCACCCGCGCCGCCATCAGCGTCGCGTAGTTCGGCGCGAGCGCGCAGAGCACGTTGCCGAGAATGAACATCAGCGTCATGCCCAGCAATGTTGCTTTGCGCGGCATATTGGCGGTGCCGATCGCCAGGATCGGTGCGCCGAACACCACGCCCAGGGCGTAACCGGTGATCAGCAGCCCGGCGTGAGGAATGCTTACCGCCAGATCGCGGGCGACGTCGGGCAGCAGGCCCATGATGACGAATTCGGTGGTGCCGATGCCGAATGCGGCAACGGCGAGTGCAAGTAAAGCGAGGGGCATGCGCAAGGTCTCTGTCGGTAGTCTTGACGCTTTGATCAGGCATACGCGTGCCAGCGACCGTTTTCGAAGAAAGCGGAGCAGGCAGCTTTTATTGGAATTTTTTGGTGTGCAGCTGAGTACGGCGTGGTGGGTTGCAGTATAAACAGCTGCTGACACATGACGAATCAATAATCTGACTAATCGACGGCGCGCTTGAAGTGCCGTGTTATATCCAGCTGAAAGAACCTTTCGGCCGGGCGCGGCTCTTAGCCTGTGGGCAGGTGCTGATCGGCATGCTGGTGATGAATTTCTGATCGCTCGCCAATTTCTCCAATCGAAAAAAAGGACGACGTTATGACAGTGGCTCTGTGGTGTGTGTTGATCGCGATTTTCCTGCCGTACGTGTGCACGATCGTGGCCAAGGCCACCGGCGGTTTCCGCCTCAAGGACAATTACGATCCACGGGACTTTCTCGACAGCGTCGATGGCGTCGCCCGTCGCGCCCACGCCGCGCAACTGAACAGCTTTGAAGTAACGCCTGCGTTTGCCGCTGCGGTGATCGTTGCCCACCTGGTCGGCACTGCGCAGCTGGTGACGGTCAATGTGCTGGCCGTGCTGTTTATCACCAGTCGCCTGCTGTACATCATTTGCTACCTGGCTGACTGGGCTGCACTGCGTTCGGTGGTGTGGTTTATCGGGATGGGGCTGATTGCTTCGTTCTTCTTTGTGTCGATCTGATTATCGGCTATTGCTGCCGGCCTCTTCGCGAGCAGGCTCGCTCCCACATGGAAATGCATTCCAGATGTGGGAGCGAGCGTGCTCGCGAAAGCGATAGATCAGACTACGAAGAACCTAAGACTTTTGCTTCGGTGTATCCGCCACCTGTGGCACTTGCGGCAACTCTTGTCCTTTAGGCCAGAGCATCCAGATCTGCCCCTGCTGCTTCATGTCCCCGGCCAGTTGCCCGGCCGCATCACCAGTGCCCCAGAACAGATCCGCGCGCACCTCGCCGGCAATCGCGCCGCCGGTATCCTGCGCCGCGACCGGGCGCACCAGTGGGGCGCCATCCGGCTTGGTGGTCGACAGCCATAACAGACTGCCCAACGGAATCACCTTGCGATCCACTGCCGCGCTGTAGCCGGCGGTCAGCGGTACGTTCAGCGAGCCGCGTGGGCCTTCGTTGCTGTCCGGGTTGCGGGTGAAGAACACGTAGCTCGGGTTGCTGGCCAGCAGTTCCGGAATGCGCGTGGGGTTGGCCTTGGCCCAGTTGCTGATCGCACTCATGGTCACGTCTTCTTTTTTCAGTTCGCCTTGCTCGACCAGCCAGCGACCGATTGGTCGGTACGGGTGGCCGTTCTGATCGGCGTAGGCGATGCGCAACTGTTTGCCGTCCTCGGTCTGGATCCGGCCTGAGCCCTGGATCTGCAGAAATTGCAGATTCATCGGGTCAGTCAGATAGGCGACCACTGGCGCTTTCACGCCTTTGGATTCAATGGTCGCCGCGTCGTCGTAAGGCTTGAGCACGCGACCTTCGAGGCGACCGCGCAGGCGCTTGCCCTTCAATTCCGGGTAAATGCTGTCGAGCGAGACGATGATCATGTCTTCCGGCACGCCATACACCGGCACGTTTGCTGCCGCGGTCGGCGTCAGGCTGCCGGGGTACACCGGTTCGTAGTAGCCAGTGATCAGACCATTGGGGTTGTCGTTCTCGGCGCGCAGGCCGTAGACATCGAGATTCTGCTTGAGAAATGCACGAATCTCGGCGGCGCTTTGCGGCACATTCACCGCCGCAGCGCAGGTCGGGCCCCACACCGCGTCGGCTTTGAGTCGTGTGCAGGCGCTGCGCCACGAGCCGAAACCGGCGACCAGATCGCTGTCGGAGACCGCAGGCAAGGCTTCCCATGTCGCGCTGGAATAGGTAGCCAGCGCATGGGTTTTTGGTTTGGCGCTGTCGCCGCCTGTGCAACCGGCGAGAATGGCGAGCAGTGGAAGGGTGACGATAAGCGGGTGACGCCAGGCCGTGAAGCGGCTGTTCATGGAGTGATTCCTGTGCCGGTTGGCCGAGTGCTCCATGCGCTCGACCAACCCGTATTTTTAATAGGGCTATTGGTGTTTGGCGGTGAGCCGAGGATACTGGCCGCCGATTTCCGCGACCTGAAGCCACCATGACTCTGAAACCCATTGCTGTTGTATTGCTGGCCTGCCTGACCTTGTCCGCCTGTGGCGGTGTCGACCCGAATTCGCCGCTGGGTCAACGCAAGGCCATCTTCAAGCAGATGCTCAAGACCAGCGAAGACCTCGGCGGCATGTTGCGCGGGCGCATTGCCTTCGACGGGCCGAAATTTGCCGAGGGCGCAGTCAGACTTGATGCGTTGGCCCATGAGCCGTGGAAGCATTTTCCGCAGGTGCGCGAGGAAGATCACACCAGCGCCAAAGATGATGTCTGGCAGAAACAGGCGCGTTTTCAGGAACTGGCCCGCGCCCTCGAGATAGCCACCGGTGAATTGGTGGTCGCCAGTCAGGTTCAGCCGTACAAGGCCAGCAATCTTGGGCCGGCAGTGCAGAAAGTTGAAGATGCCTGCAGTGCTTGCCATAAAGAGTTTCGCGATCATTGATTCCTGAAGCTGCTGAGTGCCTTGTGGCGAGTGACTACCTTGTGGCGAGGGGATTTATCCCCGATGGGCTGCGAAGCAGCCCCAAAACCATACAACCGGTTTTTTTCAGTCGGACCCGACTAGCCAAATTTGCGACGGCCTCGCCGCCGGAAGGGGATAAATCCCCTCTCCAAAGGGCTTCGGTTACTTATCGATCTCGTCCAGCGCTTCCTGCAGTTCCTTGCGCGACTCGGCGAGCTTCTCCTTGCGCTTGTTGATCTTCTCCGGATCGCCTTTCTTCATGGCCTTGTCGAGGTCCGCCTGACGCTGGCTCACCTCATGCTTGGCCTCAAGCACTTTGTTCTCACGTTCTTTTTTCAGCCCGGCGTCTGTGCAGTGTTCATTGACTTCACGCAGTGCGGTTTCCAGGCCTGCCTGCTGCTCCATGTTGCCGCGCGACTTGGCCTGTTCGATCTGATTGATGATGCCCTGCTTCTTGGCAGCGCAACCGGTCAGGCCCGGGCCGTCTTCTTCGGCCATGACCGGAGCGGCCATGACGCCGCAAAGAGTAAGCAGGGCGAGCGGTGCGAGAAATTTCATAAAAGCTCCATGTGCAAAGGCAATCGGGGTGGGAGGGCACTGCGCTGTTGGAGCGTCTGGCCGGCCGTTGGGTTCCCGCCGGGCGGGGATTGCAGGTTCAGAAGCCGTCGATTCCGGCGGCTTTCAGGGTTTCACTCAAAGCCAGTACCTGCGGGTCGCGAAAGAATGCGCTCAGTTGCGCCGCGCGTCCCGGGCCGATGCCGGCTTCTGCCTGCCATTGTTCAGTGTCGCGTTGTGCCAGGGCCTGCCACGAATCGTCCAGTTGTGCCTGTCCGGTCGGCGGCATGCCCAGCGCTTTCAACCATCGAGCGAACGGCTGTTGCCGCGCGCCCTCAAAACTCTGGATCAAACGTGCGCTGCTGCGCTCGCCGAGGCCGGCAATGTTAGCAAGCTCTGACACATCGAGGGTCAGCCAATCCAGCAGGTGTTTCAGACGGCCTGTTTCCAAAAGTTTCTCCCAGGTGCCACGCCCGACATGCTGCATGGCCAGGCCCTGCTTGCCACTGAGCCAGGTCAGACGCGCGAGAAACTGGCTTTCACACCCCGGCGTCGGCTGCCAGCAGCTCAGGGCGTGGTAGTCGCCGGCATCGGGGATGTTGATGTCTGCCCGTTCGCTGGTGCGCAGCACGACACTGTCCAGGCGCGGAATGGTCAGCCCGGCCAGACTGATTGCCACCTGATCGCCTGGACGGATGTCGAGGGTTTGCCAGCGCTTGAGCGAGCTGACGCTGACCCGTTTGATCTCGCGGTCATCGAGTCTGACCGGCAGTAGTTCCAGCACTGGAGTGATTCGCCCGGTGCGGCCGATTTTGAAGTTGACCTTGCGCACTTCGGCCAACGCCTGGGCGAAAGGGTATTTCCAGGCGACCGCCCAATACGGCGCGCGAGCCTGCCAGCGTTCGGCGGGTGGCCGTTGGCTCTGACGCAGCACCACGCCGTCGCTGGCAAAGGGCAGGGGCGAGCGATACCAGTGCTCGCGCCATTTTTGCGCATCTTCGAATCGGTTGACGGGCTGTGTAAAGGGCTCGGTTGCAGCGAACCCCAATGCCTGGAGTTCGGACAATCTCTCCGGCAGCCGCACAGGACCTTGCGGCCAGTCCCAGACAAACAGGCCGATCCCGGCGGCCTGTTCAACATCGAGTGTTTTACGTCCCATCAGCCCGGCGATGGTGGCGCGGGCATTGACGCTGCCGGACTGTGATTGAACATGCGTATTGAGGCGCCAATAGAGTTCGCCTTGTACCAGCAGATCCCGTGGCTGCCTCAACCGTTGCGGAATGGCTGCAATCCTGCGCGCGGAAGCGGTCCAGTCCTGACCATTGACACCGTCGCCGCGACTGATCGCCTGCTGCAATACTCCCTGGCGGTAGATCAGCGTGACAGCCACGCCGTCGACCTTGGGCTGCACCCAGACGTTCTGGCGATCGCGTAACCAGTGGGCGACGTCTTCGGCTTTGTGCAGCTTGTCCAGACCGGTGTGGGCGATGGGGTGGGTGACCGGGCCGGACGCGGTGTGCAACGGCTGCGGGGATGAGGGTTGATTGAAACAGGCTTGCCATTCTCTCCGCCGCAGCCGGGACTGGTCATAGAGTTCGTCGCTGATCAATGAACGGCCTTCGCGGTGATAGGCGTCGTCCCATTGGTCGATCTGGTTTTGCAGGGCGGTGATTTCGCGTTGGGCTTGGGAAAGATCCCAGTTCGGGCAGTTGGCTTGGCTGACGAGGGTGATGAGTGCCACCAGCAAGGCCAGCAACAGGCGCAGTGTGAAGAGCATTGTGAGCGTCCTTGCTCGGGGGGTGATGCTTGAAGGGTAGGTGAGGATCTGAAGAACGTTGCGCGGCTTTTTTGCGAACTGTTTCGGGGCAGGGGAACTGGTGTTGCCGGGGCGGGCGTCTTCGCGAGCAGGCTCGCTGCCACAGGGATCTCAAAAATCTGTCAGGCATGAAAAAGCCCCGCACGGCGCGAACCGTGCGGGGCTTTCATGCAGCCAGGGGGTTACAGGCCAGCGGCAGAACGCAGGGCGTCGGCGCGGTCGGTTTTTTCCCAGGTGAACGTGGTGAAGCTGTCTTCGCCAACGGTCTTGGTCTGCGGCGCACGACCGAAGTGGCCGTAGGCTGCGGTTTCCTGGTACATCGGGTGCAGCAGGTCGAGCATGGTGGTGATTGCGTATGGACGCAGGTCAAACACTTCACGCACCAGTTTGATGATCTTGTCATCGCTGATCTTGCCGGTGCCGAAGGTGTTCAGCGAGATCGACGTAGGCTGGGCCACACCGATCGCGTAGGAAACCTGGATCTCGCAACGCTCGGCCAGGCCGGCCGCAACGATGTTCTTGGCCACGTAACGGCCAGCGTAGGCAGCCGAACGGTCAACCTTCGATGGATCCTTGCCGGAGAACGCGCCGCCGCCGTGACGGGCCATGCCGCCGTAGCTGTCGACGATAATCTTGCGGCCGGTCAGACCGCAGTCACCTACCGGGCCGCCAATGATGAACTGGCCGGTCGGGTTGATGTGGAACTGGGTGTCCTTGCTCAGCAGTTCGGCAGGCAGTACGTGCTTGACGATCAGCTCCATCACGCCTTCGCGCAGGTCTTTGTACGACACTTCCGGGTTGTGCTGGGTCGACAGCACCACAGCGTCGATGCCGACAACCTTGCCGCCTTCGTAACGGCAGGTCACTTGCGACTTGGCATCCGGACGCAGCCAAGGCAGCAGGCCCGACTTGCGTGCTTCAGCCTGACGCTGCACCAGCTGGTGCGAGAAGGTGATCGGTGCTGGCATCAAAACGTCTGTTTCGTTGCTGGCGTAGCCGAACATCAGGCCCTGGTCGCCGGCGCCCTGATCTTCAGGCTTGGCACGGTCAACACCCTGATTGATGTCGGGGGACTGCTTGCCGATGATGTTCATCACGCCGCAGGTGGCGCCGTCGAAGCCGACTTCGGAGCTGGTGTAGCCGATGTCGCAAATCACGTCACGAACGATCTGCTCCAGGTCGACCCAGGCGCTGGTGGTCACTTCACCGGCAACGATGGCCACGCCGGTCTTGACCAGGGTTTCCACGGCCACGCGAGCGTGTTTGTCCTGGGCAATAATGGCGTCCAGCACCGCATCGGAAATCTGGTCGGCGATTTTGTCCGGATGTCCTTCAGACACGGACTCGGAGGTGAAGAGGGAGTATTCGCTCATCTCGATGTTTTCCTGAATTTACCGATGGTGAGTGTCGCCAGCCGGTCGCTGAAAGTGGCGAACCTGGATCTGGAAACCATTACGTAAGCCTACATAGAGGCTTTCCCCGGGAACGAGTCCCGCAGCGGTGGCCCAACGGGCCAGATCGTCCTGTTCAAACCCCAACCAGAGATCACCGCAGGCCTCCCTGGCCCAACTCTGGTTGTGGCTACATAACTCTGTCACGAGCAGGCTACCGCCCGGTTGCAGCAAGTCGGCCATGTGCCTGAGCGCATCGGCCGGGGCGGCGAAATGGTGCAGGACCATGTTCAACACCACGCAATCGGCTTGAAGGCTTGTGCCGTTCAATGCATCGGCCAATTGCAGGCTGACGTTAGCCAGCTGTTCACGTTCACATACCTGACGCGCCAGTTCGAGCATCGCCGGGCTGTTGTCCAGCGCGGTTACGGTGCCGAAGCGACGGGCCAGTTCCGGCAGAAAAGCACCATCGCCGGGGCCGACTTCAATGGCCGTGGCTGCACCATCGAAGTTCAATTTGTCGAGCAGGGCCAGCACGCTGTCACGGTACTGCGGCAGGCCTGCGATCAAATCCTGCTGGGCACGGAATTTTTCCGCGACCCGGGCGAAAAAGTCTCGGCTGGCGGCGGCACGCTGACCATGAACCTGCTCGATGCGTGCTTGCACTTCATCAGGCAGATCCAGATTGTCGACTTCTTCCAGCAATGCCGCGTGCAGCTTGCCGCCGAGCAATTCGCTGTGCGGCAGGGCGCGACGATAGAAAATCGCGTTGCCCTCACGGCGTGTCGCCACCAGGTCGGCTTGCGCCAGCACCTTGAGGTGGTGGCTCATGCCCGACTGGCCAATGCCGAAAATCTGCGCCAGCTCCAGCACGCCAAACGAATCGTTGGCCAGCGCGCGCAATACATTCAGCCGCAGCGGATCGCCGCCGGCCTTGCACAAGGCCGCCAGCTCGTCGCAATCGTCATGGCGAATGGAAGGCACGCGTAAGTTCATAGGGCTGGCAGTCTAGAGACGGGGGCAAGGCACCGCAAGGCCAATATCAAAAAGTTTTGATATTGCTCGATAAATGGCACTTCTCGGCGGACGGCAGTCTCTACAAACGAATAGCGGAAAGGTTTCACCAAGCGAAACCTGTGCTATCGATTGGAAAAACGCCTGCCAATGACTATCTGTCATTGCCCCGAGGCGCATGGGTGAGGGAAAATGCCCTCCTTTTTTCCGTTTCAGTCTATTCACACCCAGGAGATCAGCGATGCCTAGCCGTCGTGAGCGTGCCAACGCCATTCGTGCCCTCAGCATGGATGCCGTGCAAAAAGCCAACAGCGGCCATCCCGGTGCCCCTATGGGTATGGCAGATATTGCCGAAGTGCTGTGGCGCGACTACCTCAAGCACAACCCGAGCAACCCGTCGTTCGCCGACCGTGACCGCTTCGTGCTGTCCAACGGCCACGGCTCGATGTTGATCTACTCGCTGCTGCACCTGACCGGCTACGACCTGTCGATCGACGACCTCAAGCAGTTCCGTCAACTGCACAGCCGCACTCCAGGTCATCCGGAATTCGGTTACACCCCGGGCGTCGAAACCACCACCGGTCCGCTGGGTCAGGGTCTGGCCAACGCCGTCGGTTTCGCTCTGGCGGAAAAAGTCATGGGCGCGCAGTTCAACCGTCCCGGCCACAACATCGTTGACCACCACACCTACGTGTTCCTCGGTGATGGCTGCATGATGGAAGGCATTTCCCACGAAGTCGCTTCCCTGGCCGGTACGCTGGGCCTGGGCAAGCTGATTGCCTTCTACGATGACAACGGCATTTCCATCGACGGTGAAGTCGAAGGCTGGTTCACCGATGACACGCCGAAGCGTTTCGAAGCCTACAACTGGCAGGTGATCCGCAACGTCGACGGCCACGATCCGGAAGAGATCAAGACTGCCATCGAAACCGCACGCAAGAGCGCTCAACCGACGCTGATCTGCTGCAAGACCACCATCGGTTTCGGTTCGCCGAACAAGCAGGGCAAGGAAGATTGCCACGGCGCCCCATTGGGTGACTCAGAAATCGCCCTGACCCGTCAGGCGCTGAACTGGAACCACGGCCCGTTCGAAATCCCGGCCGAGATCTATGCCGAGTGGGACGCCAAAGAAGCTGGCCGCGCGGTCGAAGCCGAGTGGGATCAGCGTTTCGCCGCTTACTCCGCTGCATTCCCGACTGAAGCCAACGAGCTGATCCGTCGTCTGAGCGGCGAACTGCCGGCCGACTTCTCGGAAAAAGCCTCGGCCTACATCGCCGAAGTCGCGGCCAAGGGCGAGACCATCGCCAGCCGCAAAGCCAGCCAGAACACCCTCAATGCTTTCGGCCCGCTGCTGCCGGAAATGCTCGGCGGTTCGGCTGACCTCGCCGGTTCCAACCTGACCCTGTGGAAAGGCTGCAAAGGCGTCAGCGCTGAAGACGCCAGCGGCAACTACATGTACTACGGCGTGCGCGAGTTCGGCATGACCGCGATCATGAACGGCGTCGCCCTGCACGGCGGTCTGGTGCCTTACGGCGCGACCTTCCTGATGTTCATGGAATACGCGCGCAACGCCGTACGCATGTCGGCTTTGATGAAGAAACGCGTGATCCACGTCTACACCCACGACTCAATCGGTCTGGGCGAAGACGGCCCGACGCACCAGCCGATCGAGCAACTGACCAGCCTGCGCAGCACGCCGAACCTCGACACCTGGCGTCCAGCCGATGCCGTGGAATCGGCAGTGGCCTGGAAAAACGCTCTGGAGCGCAAGGACGGCCCTTCGGCGCTGATCTTCTCGCGGCAGAATCTGCAACATCAGGAACGCGACGCTGGCCAGATTGCCAACATCAGCCGTGGCGGTTATGTGCTCAAGGATTGCGCAGGCGAGCCTGAGCTGATCCTGATCGCCACCGGTTCGGAAGTCGGTCTGGCCGTACAGGCCTTCGATAAACTGACCGAGCAGGGCCGCAAGGTTCGCGTGGTTTCGATGCCTTGCACCAGCGCGTTTGATGCTCAGGATGCGGAGTACAAGCAGTCGGTTCTGCCGTTGCAGGTCAGCGCACGTATTGCCATCGAAGCGGCCCACGCCGATTTCTGGTTCAAGTACGTGGGTCTGGAAGGTCGTGTGATCGGCATGACCACCTACGGTGAGTCGGCGCCGGCTTCGGCATTGTTCGAAGAGTTCGGTTTTACCCTGGAAAACATCTTGGGTCAGGCTGAAGAGCTGCTGGAAGACTAAATCTGACAGTTGTGTTGTCCGGGCTGACGCCTTCGCGAGCAGGTCGAGTCGTCGCACCGTCGCTCCCACAGGGAAATGCATTCCAATGTGGGAGCGAGCCTGCTCGCGAAAGCGTTGGTTCAGGCAATATCGCACTGCATGATTCACCACGGTAATCGAGAACCCCATGCCTCAACCGCGTCCCTACAAAGTTGCACTCAACGGCTACGGCCGCATTGGTCGTTGCGTCTTGCGGGCGTTGTTCGAGCGCGGCGCGAAGGCCGGGTTTGAAATTGTCGCGATCAACGATCTGGCCGACATGGCCAGCATCGAATACCTGACACGCTTCGACTCCACCCACGGCCGGTTTCCCGGCGAAGTGCGGGTTGAAGGCGATTGTCTGCATATCAATGGCGACTGCGTGAAGGTCTTGCGCAGTGCCACCCCCGAAGGCATCGATTGGGCGTCGCTGGACGTCGATCTGGTGCTGGAATGCTCCGGCGCTTACCACACCCGTGCCGATGGCCAGCGATTTCTCGATGCCGGCGCGCCGCGTGTGCTGTTCTCGCAGCCGATGGCCAGCGAAGCGGATGTCGACGCCACCATCGTCTACGGCGTCAATCAGGAATGCCTGACCGGCGACGAACTGCTGGTGTCCAACGCCTCCTGCACGACGAATTGCGGCGTGCCGCTGCTGCGTCTGCTCGATCAGGCGATCGGTCTGGATTACGTGTCGATCACCACCATTCACTCGGCAATGAACGATCAGCCGGTGATCGACGCCTATCATGACGAAGACCTGCGCCGCACGCGTTCGGCGTTCCAGTCGGTGATCCCGGTGTCCACTGGTCTGGCACGCGGTATCGAGCGTCTGCTGCCGGAACTTGCCGGGCGAATTCAGGCCAAAGCCGTGCGCGTGCCGACAGTCAACGTGTCCTGCCTTGACATCACGATGCAGACCGCCACCGCGACTGACGCCAACGAGGTCAACCGGATCCTGCGCGAAGCCGCCACCAGCGGCCCGCTCAAAGGCCTTTTGGCCTACACCGAGTTGCCGCACGCCAGCTGTGATTTCAACCATGACCCACATTCGGCCATCGTCGATGCCAGTCAGACCCGTGTTTCCGGCCCCAAACTGGTGAACATCCTGGCCTGGTTCGACAACGAATGGGGTTTTGCCAACCGAATGCTGGACGTTGCAGACCACTATCTGCAAACAGCAACTTCAAAAAAACCGTAGGAAGTGCGACCCATGACCGTGTTGAAGATGTCCGACCTCGATCTGCAAGGTAAGCGCGTATTGATCCGCGAAGACCTCAACGTCCCCGTCAAGGACGGTGTTGTCACCAGCGACGCGCGCATCCTGGCTTCGCTGCCGACCATCAAGCTGGCCCTGGAAAAAGGCGCGGCGGTGATGGTCTGCTCGCACCTGGGCCGTCCTACCGAAGGTGAGTTCTCCGCCGAAAACAGCCTGAAACCTGTCGCCGACTACCTGAGCAAAGCGCTGGGCCGCGAAGTGCCGCTGGTGGCTGATTACCTCGGTGGTGTTGAAGTCAAGGCTGGCGACATCGTGCTGTTCGAAAACGTGCGCTTCAACAAGGGCGAGAAAAAGAACGCCGACGATCTGGCTCAGCAATACGCGGCCCTGTGCGACGTGTTCGTGATGGATGCTTTCGGTACCGCTCACCGCGCCGAAGGTTCGACCCATGGTGTCGCCAAGTTCGCCAAAGTCGCCGCTGCCGGCCCGTTGCTGGCCGCTGAACTGGACGCACTGGGTAAAGCCTTGGGCGCACCGGCCAAGCCAATGGCGGCCATTGTTGCCGGCTCCAAGGTCTCGACCAAACTCGACGTGCTCAACAGCCTGAGCCAGATCTGCGATCAACTGATCGTCGGCGGCGGCATCGCCAACACCTTCCTCGCTGCCGCCGGCCACCCAGTCGGCAAGTCGCTGTATGAACCGGACCTGCTCGACACCGCCCGTGAAATCGCGGCGAAAGTCAGCGTGCCGTTGCCGGTTGACGTCGTGGTCGCCAAGGAATTTGCCGAAAGCGCTGAAGCGACTGTGAAGCTGATCGCTGACGTCGCGGCAGATGACATGATTCTCGACATCGGCCCACAAACCGCGGCCAACTTCGCCGAGCTGCTGAAATCGTCGAAAACCATTCTGTGGAACGGCCCGGTCGGCGTGTTCGAGTTCGATCAGTTCGGCAACGGCACCAAAGTGCTGGCCCAGGCCATCGCCGAGAGCTCGGCATTCTCCATCGCGGGCGGTGGCGACACCCTGGCGGCGATCGATAAATATGGCGTGGCTGAGCAGATCTCCTACATTTCCACCGGTGGTGGCGCGTTCCTCGAATTCGTCGAGGGCAAGGTGCTGCCTGCCGTTGAAGTCCTGGAAAGCCGGGCCAAGGCCTGAGGCCGCCCGTTTGGCCAGGCAAAGGAGTGTTCACATGGTCAAGTCGTTAGCGCTGTTGTTGCTGACCGGTACGCTGGCGGCCTGCGGGAGCACCCCGAAGGCTGACGCGACGCCAGCACCGAGCGAACCCCAGAAGGGCTGTTATCAGGCCGACTGGCAGGCCGAAACCAACCCGGTGCTGAACAAGCGCTCGGGTCCGGACGGCCTGGACAAATACGAGACGCAAACCCCGGTCAAGGAACATGGTTGTCCTTGACGGGTCTGACTCTTTAACTCAGGGCTGGCGGCGTGCGTCGTCAGTCGAGGAACACGGATGAAAGGCTTGATCGCCGTTGCGGCGTTGGCATTGTTGGGTGGCTGCGCGCAGTTGAACCTGTTTCAGTCGTCGGCCCCGGCAGACAACTGGACGACTTGGACCTGCGACAGCCAGGCCAAGGTGTTATGGCGTTACGTCGATGCCGGCCAGAAGGAAGTCGACGTTCGCCTCGGCGGCGGTGATCAGGTCTATCGCCTGAAAGAAGAGCCGGGCGCCTCGGGTACGCTGTACAGCGATGGCATGCTGGCGTTTCACGTCAAGGGTGACGAAGGCCTGGTGTACTGGGTCGCCACCAATGACCTGATTGGCCGTGGTTGCAAGGCCGAGTAACACGATTGAATTGGTGTACAGAGATCCAAATGTGGGAGCGAGCCTGCTCGCGAAAGCAATCTTGCCGTCGATGATGCAGTGTCTGTCAGACCGCTTTCGCGAGCAGGCTCGCTCCCACAGGGGTTCTCTGTTGTTCACACAGTTTTGGTAACACCGAATCACCAGGCCGGGCCTCAACCCCCGATCTGCATTAACTTGAATAGCCGCCGCCGCTCCGGCAGGCTGGCACGATCAACGACCCTCAACCGGGAGAGACACACACAATGGCACTTATCAGCATGCGCCAGATGCTGGACCACGCAGCCGAGTTCGGCTACGGCGTTCCAGCCTTCAACGTCAACAACCTTGAGCAGATGCGCGCCATCATGGAAGCCGCTGACAAGACTGACTCCCCGGTGATCGTCCAGGCTTCGGCCGGCGCCCGCAAATACGCCGGCGCGCCATTCCTGCGTCACTTGATCCTGGCGGCGATCGAAGAATTCCCGCACATCCCGGTGTGCATGCACCAGGACCACGGCACCAGCCCTGACGTCTGCCAGCGTTCGATTCAACTGGGCTTCAGCTCGGTGATGATGGACGGCTCGCTGGGCGAAGACGGCAAGACCCCGACCGACTACGACTACAACGTCCGCGTTACCCAACAAACCGTCGCCATGGCCCACGCCTGCGGCGTTTCGGTAGAAGGCGAGCTGGGTTGCCTGGGTTCGCTGGAAACCGGTATGGCCGGTGAAGAAGACGGCATCGGCGCCGAAGGCGTTCTGGATCACAGCCAGATGCTGACCGACCCGGAAGAAGCCGCTGACTTCGTCAAACGCACCCAGGTCGATGCCCTGGCCATCGCCATCGGCACCAGCCACGGCGCCTACAAGTTCACCAAGCCACCGACCGGTGACGTGCTGGCGATCGACCGCATCAAGGAAATCCACAAGCGCATCCCCAACACCCACCTGGTGATGCACGGTTCGTCCTCCGTGCCACAAGAGTGGCTGGCGATCATCAACCAGTACGGCGGCGACATCAAAGAAACCTACGGCGTCCCGGTTGAAGAAATCGTCGAAGGCATCAAGCACGGCGTGCGCAAGGTCAACATCGACACCGACCTGCGCTTGGCATCGACCGGTGCGATGCGTCGCCTGATGGCCACCAACCCAAGCGAGTTCGACCCACGTAAATTCTTCGGCGCCACCGTGACAGCAATGCGCGATGTATGTATCGCTCGTTATGAAGCGTTCGGTACCGCCGGTAATGCCTCGAAGATCAAACCGATCTCGCTGGAAGCGATGTACCAGCGTTATCTGAAGGGTGAGTTGAACGCGAAGGTCAACTGAGCCTGAGGGTTGAGCTGATTCAAAAGAAACCCGCCGAGGCAGACTGTGTGAAAACCTAGCAATCTGCGCAGCGCTCAAAGAAAATGCTCCGTATCGAAAGATACGGAGCATTTTTCGTTATGGCCTACATCCAGGGACAGTCTCGCAGCCAGACCAGCCTGTTTCCGGTCTCGCTGGAAGAGTTGATCCCCGAGGATCACCTCGTTCGCGTTATCGATCTTTACGTCGCCAAGCTGGATCTGGTTCGACTGGGCTTTGATAAAGCACTTCCCAAAAGCACCGGCCGTCCTCTTACGATCCAGCGGATCAGCTCAAACTCTACCTCTACGGCTATTTCCAGCGGATTCGCTCATCACGACGGCTCGAAGCCGAGTGCCAGCGCAACGTCGAAGTGATGTGGCTGATCAATCGACTCAAGCCTGATTTCAAGACCATCGCCGATTTCCGTAAAGACAACAAAGCCGCTTTCATCGCGACGTGCCGGGCCTTCGTGCAGTTTTGCCGCACAGCGGGGCTGATAACCGGCGAGTTGGTGGCCATTGATGGCAGCAAATTTCAGGCGGTCGCCTCTTCACGGCGTCATATGAATTTGAAGCGGCTCCAACATCAAGAGCAGAAGCTGGAGAAGCGCATCGCCCACTATTTGGCAGAGCTGGACGAGGCGGATAAAACCGAAGCCGGCGAGAAGATTGACCGCAATGCAATCAAGGCGACTTTGGCGCAACTTGAGTCAGGCATTCCAATAACTTGACGTGCCAGGCGCTGATGAAATCCATGGAGCTTGAGCAATTCAATACCCACGAAAGCGATGCGCGAATGCTGCGAACGCACAAAGGGCCTCGGGTCGGGTACAACGTGCAGACAGCCGTGGACGCTGAAAACTGCATGATCGTGCATCATGAAGTGACTCAGGACAGCGATGATCGCAAGCAACTTGAACCGATGGCCAAGGCCGCCAAGGAACAACTTTCGCAGGATGAACTGACGGTCACCGCGGATGCGGGCTATTCCAATGGCAAGCAGTTCCAGGCATGTGAGGATGAGAACATCACGGCTTATGTGCCTGTGGCGCGATCACTCAACTCCTGCGGCTAGGAACAGATATTTTTCGATCGAACAGCATTTGCCTACGATGCGTCGCAAGATCGATATCAATGCCCTGCCGGAAAATGGCTGATCTTTAAGCAGATCAGCAATAAAGGCCGGATCTACCAAGCGAAGGTCAGCGACTGCGCAAGCTGCCCGATTAAAGCGAAGTGCACCGACGCCAAACGCCGATACATCTCGCGCCATCTGCACGAACAGGCTTTCGAGCGAATGGAGCAGCGAATGCAGACACATCCCGAAATGATGGTCAGTCGACGATCCATCGTCGAACATCCCTTCGGCAACCTTAAACAGTGGTTATTTGGTAACGCTCGCTTCTTGCTGCGACAGCTTGAAGGCGCGAGAGCTGAAATGGCCTTGGCGGTGAACGCCTACAACCTGAAAAGAGCAATTAACGTGTTGGGCGTGCGCCAGATGATGGCGCTGATGGGCTGAAACGCCTTTTTTCGTTTGCTGTGAGCACAAAAGCAAACGCCCCGAACAAGTCGGGGCGTTTGCTGGAACCACCATCAGTGCGTTTTCACACAGTCTGGAGAGGCGGGTTTTTTTTGTGGTGCAAACGCTGTGACGAGACATCGGGATCCTTTTGCTTGATATGTCACCTAAAGTGGACTTTACTGGCGATAATCTATTTAAAGTCCGATATGGGTGACATTTTGCTTCTCGATAATCCAGCAACGTTTGCCCAGCGTATTCGCCAATTGCGCAAAGCCAAGGGCTACAGTCAGGCGCTGCTTGCGCATAGGGCTCATTGCAGCCGCAAAACCATCATCGATCTCGAAGCAGGCGAAAACGTCGCTTTTTATACCGTGTTTAGAGTCATTGCCGCGTTAGGCATGGCGTTGGAGATTGTCGATAACCGAATCGATCTCAAATCACTCGCCGAATTGGTGGAGCATGATGAGTAAGGTGAAACGACTGAATGTCATGACGCCTCAGGGCCATTCCGGCGAGTTGTCCAAAGGTTCGCAGTTTTCATTCGCTTACCAGTCAGCGTCGCCACTCAGAGAAGTTTCCCTGGTCATGCCCTATGACCCGACACCGTCGGTGAGCAGCGTATTGCAGCCCATCTTCGATATGAATGTGCCTGAGGGATATCTGGCCGACCAAATCAAGCGGCGCATGGCCAAGCATATGCAAGTGGATGAAATGCGCCTGTTGTCCGTCATTGGCGGTAATCAGATCGGTCGCCTCACGTATGAGAATCCGGTAGAACCTTCAAACTCTGTTCGTGCGCAGGTCGGCCTGCAGGAGATCCTGTCGGCGGACACCTCTCAGCATGTTTTCGGTTTTTTGGTCGAAACCTACTTCGAGTCGGGCATTTCAGGTGTTCAGCCCAAGGTTCTGGTGCCCGATCTGGACAAGCTGACTGGTAGCCGAAAAACAGTGATCAGCTCCGACCTCATCGTCAAATCAGGAGCGGAAGAGTATGAGCACCTGGCTCAAAACGAGTTTCTGTGTCTGGAAGCAGCGCGGCTGGCTGGACTGTACACGCCGCCTTTCTGGCTTTCCGATAACGGTGAGCTGTTTGTCATGGAACGTTTTGATCTGACGGCGTCTGATCGCCTTGGCTTTGAAGACATGGCGGTGCTGCTGGGGTTAAACAAGGATCCCCACGATAACTATAAATATTCGCAGAGCTACGAAACCCTTGCTGCAGTGATCCGTCAGGTATGCAGGCATGCCGACCCGATACGAGAACTGGAACGATTTTTTTCGTCCGTCTGTCTTTCGGTCATGGTGCGTAACGGCGATGCGCATTTGAAAAACTTCGGGGTGACCTACACGCACCCTGCGGCCACTGAAACGGTGCAGTTGGCGCCGGTATACGATGTCACGACCACAACCGTATACGAGAACTACAACCCCAGGACCGGGCAATCGCTGGTTGACCGTACTCTCGCCATCAAGATGAACAAGGCCAAAGCTTATCCCGATCGTCAGCAATTGATTGAGTTTGGTCGTAAACACTGCGCTGTGGATAAGCCAACACTGATCGTCGACCGGATAGCCGAGGCAATGAGTCAGGCGCTTTTGATTCACCGACCACGGATAGACGTTGAATTGTTTGCAAGGATGCAACGCGAATGGGACACCGGGCGCATGGTCGCGTTGAATGACTCGGTCGGTTCTGGTTTGAAGCGTCATCCTTTATCAAGCGGTAGAAAGGAAAAGGCTGATAAATGATAAGCGGTGTACCGCTACCGTGACATTTGCTTCTCAAAGTCGCGTATACGCGACATTTCGCCAAGGCAGCGGCCCGCATGTGGAGGTGGCGCAGTCCGCAGCCCATCCCTGAAGCCCTTGCAGGCTCACTCCTACAATTGGAGCGAATGTGGCCTGCAAGTTATGGGTCGTTTGTCATTTTGGCGGCTAGCTACTTGTCGTGATCAATATCCAGTTTGGTAAACGTCACCTGTCCACCCTCACTCGTATACCCGGTGTTGTCCTGCACATACACCCCAGCCTTGAAATACAGCGGCTTGTCGCGCCAGGTCGCGCTGATCTGGGAGTCCCACTGATACCCCGCCGCACTCACGCCCAGGGCACCGCCGGGGCTCAAGTGGATGAGATAGTTGAATTCACGATCAAGCTTGACGCCGGTGGCGAGGGTGATGACGCGGCTTTCGGCGTCGTCCGGCCGCATGCGCACTTTAATCACCAGATTGCCGGTCTGGGTTTTTTCCTTGTACTGGTATTCGAGCTTGACCATCGGCCGCTGGCTCTCGTACGCGTGGATCTGGCCGATGACGATCTTGCCCGAGCTCGGCACCTTGTTCACCGCGAGGGTGGCGCGCAGCAGGTTGTCGGCGTCCGGGTAGTACCAGTTGCGCAGGGTGCCGTTGCTGTAGGTTTCGCGCAGTTCTGTACGCGGGTAGATGGCGTTTTCGGTTTTCGAGCCGGTCACCGGGGACCAGAAGAACAGGGTGCCGGTGTCGGAATGGAAGTACTGATCCTTGAAGCCATCCACCAGTTTTGAGGTTTCGACGGTGTACGGCGGGCTGCCAACAGGAACGCTGAGGTTCCAGGTTGCGAGGTCGATCATGACGGTTCTTCCAATCAATTCATCCGGAACGCCGGTGCCAGAAGCTCTAGCCCGCGCGTTTTCGGGCGTCTTTATAAGCGTAGCGGCAATTTTTGTTAATGCCCGCCCGGCGATTACTTGACGTCAAAGTCCTGTCGAAATGCCATCCCGCCCGGTTTTCGGGGGCTGTAGCGGTGACCGTTAGTCGGCTGGGTTGAGCATTGTTTAAATGATGGCGGGATGACAGCTTCTGCTTTCACTGATCCGCGTCTAGAGTGAAGGCTCAGTACGTCTATGGTTTTGCCGGCAACCGGTCCCGATAAGAGAAGCAGCATGGAATGCGCGCAACCCCAGCCAGGTGAAGGCAGCTCGGTCCTTTTGATCGTCGATGATTACCCCGAAAATCTGATCAGCATGCGCGCGTTGCTGCAGCGTCAGGATTGGCACGTGATGACCGCCGCCTCGGGTTTCGAGGCGCTGAACCTTTTGCTCGAACACGACATCGACCTGGTTCTGCTCGATGTGCAGATGCCCGGCATGGACGGTTTCGAGGTCGCGCGGCTCATGCGCGGCAGCCAGCGTACGCGGCTGACACCGATCATTTTCCTCACCGCCAACGAGCAATCTCAGGATGCCGTGATCAAGGGATATGCCAGCGGCGCGGTGGATTACCTGTTCAAGCCGTTCGATCCGCAAATCCTCAAGCCCAAGGTCCAGGCGCTGCTCGAGCACCAGCGCAATCGTCGTGCCTTGCAACGCCTGAGTCATGACCTGGAAGTGGCGCGCGCCTTCAATGCCTCGGTGCTGGACAACGCCGCCGAAGGCATTCTGGTGTTGAGCGAGGACGGCGTGATCCGCTTTGCCAACCCGGCGATTTCGCGACTGCTCAATGCGCCGGTGAAGGATCTGGAAGGCAAGGAGTTTCTCGATTTCCTGCAGAAGCCACACATTCCCCTGTGGGCCGATTCCGAGTTCTACGCCGGCTACCAACGTGGCGAAACCCTGCGCCTGCATGATGCGTTGCTGCGCACGGCGCCGGGGCAGCAAGTGCCGGTGGCATTGTCCTGCGCGCCGCTGCCCTCGGAGCAGCACGCGATGGTGGTGACGGTGCTGGACATGTCGGTGGTGCGTCACTTGCACCAGCAACTGGAGTTTCAGGCGGTGACCGATCCGCTGACCGGGCTGCTCAACCGGCGCGGGTTCTACCAGACCGTGGAAAACCTGTTGTTGCGCGGCGAACGCAGCGACAGCAGCTGGGTGCTGCTCTACCTCGATCTCGATGGCTTCAAACGGGTCAATGATTCCCTCGGCCATGACGCCGGCGACCGTGTGTTGCGCTGGGTTTCCGAGCAACTGAAGGCGTGCCTGCGGCCGTTCGATATTCTCGCGCGCATGGGCGGCGATGAATTCACCGCGCTGCTGGATCTGGAGTTTCCCGAGCAAGCGGCGAAGATTGCCGAAAAACTCATCGAACGGGTATCGGTCTGTCAGCAGATCGAAGGCCTGGATATCGTCCTTGGCGCCAGTATCGGCATCGCTACTTATCCCGACTGTGGGCGCAATCTCGACGGTTTGCTGCGCGCTTCGGACATTGCCATGTACGAAGCCAAGCGTGCCGGGCGTCAGCAATATCGTTTCTATGATCATGAAATGAACGGCCGCGCGCGTTCGCGTCTGATGCTTGAAGACAGCGTGCGCGAGGCCATCGAGAATCGTGATTTCAATCTGGTCTATCAGCCGCAAGTGGCGATCGGCAGCGGACAGATCCGTGGGTTCGAAGCGTTGCTGCGCTGGCAGCATCCGAGCGTCGGCGATGTGCCGCCGGGGTTGTTTCTGCCGTTGCTGGAAGAGGCGCGCTTGATCAGTCGCCTCGGCAGCTGGATCTATCACCGTGGCGCCGGCCAGCGCAAAGCCTGGGAAACCTTGTTCGCCGAAGATCTGGTGCTCGGCGTGAGCCTGAGCAACACCCAGTTCGGCCTGCCGAATCTGGTCACTGAATTGCGTCAAGTCATGGAGCGCCATGCGCTGCAACCTCAGCAACTGGAAGTTGAAATCACCGAAGAAGCGTTGATGCAAAACCCGGACGAAACCCGCAAGCAACTGCGGCTGCTGCGTCATCTCGGGGTGCGCGTGGCGCTGGATGATTTTGGTTCGGGGCCGTGCTCGCTGGCGCATCTGCGCGATCTCGAACTGGATACGCTGAAACTCGACCGCCACTTGATCGCGCGCTTGCCGGACTCGCCACGTGATGCGGCGCTGGTGCGCATGGTCATCGATCTGTGCAAGCAATACGGTCTGCTGGTGATTGCCGAAGGGGTGGAAACCCTCGAGCAATATCAGTGGCTGCAAACCCATGGTTGCGAATACGTGCAGGGCTTCCTCGTCGCGCGGCCGTTGATCGCCGAAGACGCGGTCAGCTTCGTTGAACCGTTTGACTGGAGCGCGTTGCCCGGTTGAATTCGCTACACTGGCGGACCTTTTTCGAACCGCGTCGCTCGTCCATGACTGTGTTGAAGTACCTCCAGGCCTACCCTGCACAATTGCAGGATCAGGTGCGCCAACTGATTGCCGAAGGGCGTCTGGGTGAATACCTGAATCAGCGCTATTCAGGGCGACACGACGTGCAGAGCGACAAGGCCTTGTACAGCTACGCGCTGGATCTCAAGCAGCAGTACATGCGCAATGCGCCGGCCATCGACAAAGTGCTGTTCGACAACCGCCTCGACCTGACCCACCGCGCGCTCGGTCTGCACACCACGGTGTCGCGGGTGCAGGGCGGCAAGCTCAAGGCCAACAAGGAAATCCGCATCGCCGCGCTGTTCAAGGACGCCGCGCCGGATTTTCTGAAGATGATCGTGGTGCACGAGCTGGCGCACTTCAAGGAATCGGATCACAACAAGGCGTTCTATAAACTGTGCGAGCACATGCTGCCGGGGTATCACCAGATCGAGTTCGATCTGCGTGTGTACCTGACGTGGCGGGATATGCAGGCTTGACCAATCAGGAAGGTGTGGATGGACGTCAGCAAGACCAAGAGCAGTTTCTATCGCCGTTTGTACGTGGCTTATCTGATCGATAGCGGCTCGGCGCCGAGTGTGCCGACGCTGACCGAAGTCACCGGCATGCCGCGACGCACGGCGCAGGACACGATTGCCGCGCTGGCCGATCTGGACATCATCTGTGAGTTCGAACAGGAAGAGGGCGCGCGCAATCATGCCGGGCGCTATCGGATTCGCGAGTGGGGAGCGATTGATCGCGGCTGGATCGAGCGCAATTTGCGGCAGATAAAAGCGGTGCTGGAATACCCCTGATTCCTGCGCCGACGGTTCTGACGCCTTCGCGAGCAGGCTCGCTCCCCCAATGGATATGCATTCCCTGTGGGAGCGAGCCTGCTCGCGAAAGGGCCTTCAGGACCGACGCATGCCGATGTGCGGAATGTCATCCTCGAGATATTCCTCGCCGACTGAGACAAACCCGTACTGGCCGTAATACCTCTGCAAATGCGCCTGCGCCGACAGATAGATCGGTACCTGCGGCCAGTGCTTTTCGGCCTGCTTCAGCGCTTGTTCCATCATCGCGTGGCCCAACCCTTTGCCACGGCCGGCGGGGGCGGTCACCACGCGGCCAATCACCACGTCGCCGCCTTGGGATTCCGGGTCCAGCAGGCGCAGATAAGCCATCAGCTGATCATCCTCCCAGCCCATCAGGTGATGGGTATCGCCCTCCAGATCCTGGCCGTCGAGGTCTGGATAAGCACATTTCTGTTCGACCACGAATACGTCAGAGCGCAGCTTCAACAAGGCGTACAACTGCTCTTTGCCCAAATCGCGATGATGTTTGCAGATCCACTCGATTGTCATTTTTCGATTCCTTGACCATGTCGCCCGATACTAAGCGCAGCAGCGCCGTATGTCTGTATGGCGCAACAGTCTGTGATAAAGGTCAAAATGCCACTATTCCTTTCTCGCGCTGGCTGCGACTTTGTGTAATCTGCTCAAGAGCACTGTCCACTGGCTCCCATGAGCTAATGTTCAATGCTTGGGTTTTGCCGGTAAGGGGCCTTGGGTTTTGACGTGAAACCACGTCGGGCGGTTGCCCGCTGAGGATGTTCAAGCATGCTGCGATTGCTTCAAGCCGTTGCTTTGATCGGACTGCTGGTGCTCGGCCAGGATGTTGCGGCGCAGAAGCTGCGGCTGGCGTTCGATAATTGGCCGCCATTTACCGACGATGCACTGGTCAACGGTGGCCTGGCCACCGACATTGTCAGCACCGCACTGGCTCGCGCCGGTTATGCCAGCGGTTACGAACAAGTGCCGTGGGCGCGAGCATTGCTGGGGATTGGCGAGGGGCGTTACGACGTGCTGGTCAACGCTTGGTACAACGACGAGCGCACGCAGATCGGCCAGTTTTCCGGTGAGTACCTGATCAACCGCATCCGCTTCCTCAAGCGCAAAGACGCACCTATTGAATACAACAGCCTCGAGCAACTGCACACCTATCCGATTGCGGTGGTGCGCGGCTATGCCTATTCCGCCCCTTTCGATGCCGACACGGCGATGCAGAAAGTGCCCGTGCACAACTTCGCCATGGGCGTGCGCATGCTCGCGGCGGATCGGGTCAAGCTGACGCTTGAGGATGAGTACGTAGCGAAGTATTACCTGGCGCGGGAATCGGCCAAGGTACGCAATTCGGTGGAGTTTTTACCCAAGCCGTTGAGTGAGAACAGCCTGCATATTCTGGTCAGCCTGAAGAATCCGCAGCATGAGCAGATCGTCGCCGGGTTTGACCGGGCGATTGCAGCGATGAAGGCTGACGGGACTTATGAGAAGTTATTGCGGCGGCATGGAATGTAGTTGGGAGCGGCAAGCGGCAAGCGGCAAGCGGCAAGTTAGAAGCCGGGTAGCGTTTGGCTTGTAGCTTGTAGCTTGTAGCTTGTAGCTTGTAGCTTGTAGCTTGTAGCTTGTAGCTTGTAGCTTGTAGCTAGACCTCTTTGATCAAATGCGCCGCCAATGTCCGAAGCGGCCCCAACTGCCGGCAAATCAGCGCCAACTGCGTTTGCACCAACCGCTGCCCTTCATCGATTTCATCCGGCATCTGTTCCAGCTCATTGGCCAGCGCTTCTTCTTCATCACTCTGAATTGCAATCGGCTGCTTGCTCGCAAGGCCTTGAGCGATTTCGTCGATGCTGGTCGCCAGTTTCACCCCGGCGCCTTCGATCAGATGCTCGCGCACCTCCGCTGGCAACTGCGTTTCGCGGTGTGCGCCGAGCCCTGACAAATAGCTGAGCAACGTGTGCGATAGCACCAGAAAGCGGAAGCCGACATCCGCCTCCTTACGGAAATGCCCCGGCTCCATGAGCATGTTCGCCAGTGTCGTCGACAGCGCCGCGTCGGCGTTGTGCGCGTTGCGTCGGGCCAGGCGATAAGCGAGGTCGTCACTTTTGCCGGCGGCGTATTGCTGCATGATCTGGCGCAGGTAGATGCTGTTGCAGGTCAGGGTGTTGGCCAGCACTTTGTTCAGGCGCCGGCCCTGCCAGTCCGGCAGGAACAGGAACACCGCCAGACCCGCGATCAAACTGCCGAGCAAGGTATCGAACAACCGTGGAAGGAACAGCCCGTAGCCATCGCCGACCTGATTGAAGCAGAACAGCACCATGATCGTGATCGCCGCCGTCGCCAGGGTGTAGCGGGTGGTGCGATTGGTGAAGAACACCACGCCGGCAGCGATGGCGAAGCACGATTGCACTACCGGGTTGGGGAACAGATCGAACAGCGCCCACGCCACCGTCAGGCCAATGGCCGTGCCGATGATCCGCTGGCCGAGTTTGCGCCGGGTGGCGCCGTAGTTCGGCTGGCAGACGAACAGCGTGGTGAGGATGATCCAGTAGCCTTGGGACGGGTGGATCAGGTGCACCATGCCGTAGCCGATGCTCAGTGCCAGCGGCAAGCGCAGGGCATGGCGGAACAGCAGCGAGGTCGGCGTCAGTTGCGTGCGCAGGCGAATCCACACGTCCTTGAGATTGCGCGGTGAGCGGTCGAGCAGGCTGCTGTCGGTGGCGTCCGCCAGGGCATCGGGGTTGCTGGCATCGCTGAGCAAGCGATCGAGGGTGCCGAGGTTGGCCGCCAGTGCGCGCAGCGAGCGCAGCAGGCCGCGCCATGCCGGATTGCTCTGGATGCGCAAGTGTTCGAGGGAGGCATGCAGGTCGTTCAGGGCTTCGGCGAAACTGGCGTCGTAGATGAACGGCTGGCGCATCTGGATGGATTCGGCCAAGGCCCGGCAGGCCTTGCCTTGCTGGCGCAGCAGGCGCTGGCAGCGGAACAGCACGTCGCTGTGGAAGAACGCCTCGGCCAGTGCGTTGTAAGGATAGTGCGAAGAGCTGGCGCGTTCGTGAATGTCTTGGGCGAGGAAGTACAGCTTCAGATAACGGCTGACTTTCGAGCCGGGTCGACCGTTGCCGACCCGGTGCAGGATGATTTCCTTGGCCGTGTTCAAGGCGGCGACCACCCGGCCATTCTGCTGCGCCAGTTCGAGGCGGCGGGCTTCGACGTCCATCTGCCGGATCGGCTCGAACAGCGAGGATTTCAGCTTCAAGTACAGGCCCAGTTCACGGAACAGCCGCGCCAGACTTTGCTGCACCGGTTGATTGGAAAAAAGCGCCTGCCACAGCACCGACAGCAGGCCATACCACGCCGCGCCGGCGACCAGCAGCATCGGTTCATGCCAGAAATCGGTAACCGCGCCGCCGCGCTGATCGACGCCGATCATCGTGTACACCGAGAGAATCAGCGTCGCCGAGGCGATCGCACCGTAACGCTCGCCCAGTGCGCCGAGCATGGTCAGGCCGAAACTGGCCAGCGCCAGGGCCACGGCAAAAATGATCGGGTAGGGAAAGAGCAATTCCACCGACAGCGCGGCGATGCTGAAACACACCAGCGTCACCGCCAGAGCGTTGAGACGACCCTGCCAACTGTCGTCGGTCTCGGCCAGGGCGCTGGCGATGATGCCGAGGAACAACGGGATCAGCAGGCCCATTTCATCCTGATACCAGCACAGCGCCATGCTGCCGGTCAGGGCGATGAATACCCGCACGCTGTAGCTGAATTTATCCAGCGCCCACAGGCGCCGCAAAGACTGACGAAACGAGGTCGAGGACATGAAGTGCGAAGGCCTTCCGAGGCGATGCCGCTAAATTGAGCCAGTAATGACGTCGACGCAATGGCGTCGAGCACATCTGACAGCAAAAAGTGTTCCTTTTACTTACACCACAAACCATTGTGGGAGCGAGCCTGCTCGCGAAAGCGGAGTGTCATTCAACATTGATGTCGACTGGTACACCGCATTCGCGAGCAGGCTCGCTCCCACAGGGTTTTGTATTTGGCCTTGAGTTAAACGAACTGCGCCGCAGCGTAACCAGAGGCCCAGGCCCACTGGAAATTGAAGCCGCCCAAGTGCCCGGTGACGTCGAGCACTTCACCAATGAAGTACAGGCCCGGGCTTTTCAGCGATTCCATGGTCTTCGACGACACCTCGCGGGTGTCGACGCCGCCCAGGGTCACCTCAGCCGTGCGATAGCCTTCAGTTCCCGCCGGCACAACCTTCCAGCTGCCGAGCTTCTCGGCAATCTCCGCCAGTTCAGCGTGGGTGTACTGCTTCATCGGTTTGGAGACAAACCAGTTGTCCGCCAGCAGATTGGCCATCTTCTTGGTGAAGATCTCGCCAAGCAAAGTCTTCAGCTCGCTGTTCGGACGCTCGGCGACTTGCTCTTGCAGCCAGCTCGCCGCGTCGTGATCCGGCAGCAGGTTGATCTCTACCGTATCGCCAGACTCCCAGAACGAGGAAATCTGCAGGATCGCCGGGCCACTGAGGCCGCGATGGGTGAACAGGATGTTCTCGCGAAAGCTCTGATCATTGCAGCTGACCAGACAATCCACCGAGGTGCCGGACAGCTCTGTGCACAACTCTTTGAGCTGGTCGGTGATGGTGAACGGCACCAGACCGGCGCGGGTCGGCAGCAGCTCATGGCCGAACTGTTTGGCGACCTGATAACCGAAACCGGTAGCGCCGAGAGTCGGGATCGACAGGCCTCCGGTAGCGATCACCAGCGACTGGCACTGGACCAGGCCGAGGGTGGTGTCGAGCAGGTAACCACTGTCGGTTTTTTCGATGGTCTGGATCGAGGTGTCCAGGTGCAGCTCGACGCCGGCCTGATCGCATTCATCAAGGAGCATGCCGAGGATGTCGCTGGATTTGTTATCGCAGAACAGCTGGCCGAGTTTCTTCTCGTGGTACGGCACGCCATGTTTGCCGACCAGACCGATGAAATCCCACTGGGTGTAACGCGCCAGCGCCGATTTGCAGAAATGCGGGTTCTGCGAAAGGAAATTGCTCGGTTCGGTGTACATGTTGGTGAAATTGCAGCGGCCACCGCCGGACATGAGGATTTTCTTGCCGGCCTTGTTCGCGTGGTCGAGCAGCAACACCTGACGCCCGCGCCCGGCGGCGGTCAAGGCACACATCAAGCCGGCCGCGCCAGCGCCAATGATCACGACTTCGGTAGAGCGCAAAACGGTGTCCTCACACAATGATCGTTCCCACGCTCTGCGTGGGAATGCCGCCATGGACGCTCTGCGTCCGTTGTTATGTGACGCGGAGCGTCACGGGATGCATTCCCACGCAGAGCGTGGGAACGATCAGGTCAGAGAATACGCACGCGCAACGAGCGGCCCTTGATCTTGCCGTCGTTCAGGCGCTGCAAGGCCTGCATGGCCACGGTGCGCTCGACAGCGACATAGGCCTGGAAATCGAAGATCGCGATCTTGCCGACCTGCGCACCGGGAATGCCCGCTTCGCCGGTCAGTGCGCCAAGAATGTCGCCCGGGCGCACTTTGTCTTTGCGGCCAGCGCCGATGCACAGGGTGGTCATCGGCGGTTGCAGCGGCGCCAGGCCCTGGGACTTGAGGTTGTCGATCTGATCCCAGTTCAGCGGCGCTTTCTGCAGTTGTTCGATGGCTTGCGCACGATGAGCTTCGGACGGCGCGACCAGGCTGATGGCGATGCCTTTCTCGCCCGCGCGACCGGTACGGCCGACGCGGTGGATGTGGATTTCCGAATCGCGCGCCAGCTCGACGTTGATCACCATGTCCAGCGCATCGATGTCCAGACCACGGGCGGCGACGTCGGTGGCAACCAGCACCGAGGTGCTGCGGTTGGCGAACATCGCCAGTACCTGATCACGATCACGCTGTTCCAGATCGCCGTGCAGGCCAACGGCGGAAATACCTTTGGCGGTCAGGTGATCGACGGTTTCCTGAACCTGCTGCTTGGTGAAGCAGAACGCCACGCAGGACGCCGGACGGAAGTGGTGCAGGACTTTGGTCACCGCGCTCATGCGCTCTTCCGGGGAAATCTCGTAGAAGCGCTGCTCGATCTGCGTGTCGTCGTGGAAGGCTTCAGCCTTGACGGTCTGCGGATCGCGCATGAATTTCGAAGCCAGTTGCTTGATGCCCACCGGGTAGGTCGCGGAGAACAGCAGAGTCTGCCGGCGCTCCGGGGTCTTGATGATGATGTCTTCGATCGCGTCGTAGAAACCCATGTCGAGCATGCGGTCGGCTTCGTCGAGGATCAGCGTGTTCAGGCCATCGAGCACCAGCGAACCCTTGCGCAAGTGCTGCTGAATGCGCCCCGGGGTGCCGACGATGATGTGTGCGCCGTGTTCCAGCGAAGCGATCTGCGGGCCGAACGACACGCCGCCGCACAGGGTCAGGACCTTGATGTTGTCTTCGGCGCGGGCCAGACGGCGGACTTCCTTGGCCACCTGGTCGGCCAGCTCGCGGGTCGGGCAGATCACCAGCGCCTGGCAACCGAAGTAGCGCGGGTTGATCGGGTTGAGCAGGCCGATGCCGAACGCGGCGGTCTTGCCGCTGCCGGTCTTGGCCTGGGCGATCAGGTCCATCCCCTTGAGGATCACCGGCAAGCTCTGCGCCTGGATCGGCGTCATCTGGGCATAACCGAGTGATTCGAGGTTAGCCAGCATGGCGGCGGACAGCGGCAGAGTATTAAAAGCGGTGGCGATGGTGGTCACGGGACTGGCCTGCAAAACAAAATGTCGCGCAGTGTAGCAGCCCCGTGCCAGTTTCCTCGACAGTTCTGGACGAACAGCGATTGAATCCGAGGCAGGGATTACCTGTGGCGAGGGGATTTATCTGTGGCGAGGGGATTTATCCCCGATGGGGTGCGCAGCACCCCCCAATACCTGCCACCTCAATTCATCAGGCTGACCGCATACAACCTTTTTGGGGCTGCTGCGCAACCCAGCGGGGATAAATCCCCTCGCCACGGAAGTCCTTCAGCAGCCACAGAAGTTTTTCAGCAGAATCAGTGTTCGATGTGCTCCTGCGGCCGTTTCGCCCGGCGCCCGTCTTCCTTGGACAGCTGCGAGAAAATCGTCGCCGCCAGCATCGCCATCACGCCGACCGTGACGAAGGTCAGTTGGAACGCGCCGAGCACGGTTTCCACGCCATCGTTGCCGACCTTCGCAGTGAAGCCGCCGAGCAGCGCACCGGCGCAAGCCACGCCGAGGCTCAGCGACAACTGCGCTACCACCGACAGCAGACTGTTGCCGCTGCTGGCGCTGGCATCGTCGAGGTCGATCAGCGTCACCGTATTCATCGCGGTGAATTGCAGCGAGTTGATCGCACCGAGCACCGCCAGCAGGCACAGCAGCAGCCAGTACGGCGTCTGCTCGCTGACCAGCCCCATGCTCGCCAGCATGATCCCCAGCGCCAGCGTGTTGCCGGTGAGGACGATGCGATAGCCGAGGCGTTCGATCAGCGGACGCGCGACCCACTTGGCGATCATCGCTGCAGCGGCCAGCGGCAACATGCTCATCCCCGCTTGCGACGGCGAGTAACCCAACGCCACTTGCAGCAGTAGCGGTACCAGAAACGGCAGGGCGCCGCTGCCCAGTCGCGCAAACAGGTTACCGAGGATGCCCACGGCGAAAGTGCGGGTCTTGAACAATGACGGCGCGAACAACGGGTTTTCGATGTGCCCGGCGCGCAGCCAGTACGCCGCCAGACAGGCCATGCCGGCGAACAGCAGCAACATCACCCGCAGGTGCGGCAGGTGCAGTTCGCCAAGGCCTTCCATGGCGATGGTGATGAGGATCATCGCCGCGCCGAACAGCAGAAAACCGAGGCTATCGAAGCGCGTGCGCTCCGTGCCGCGCAGGTCGGGAATGAATTTCCACACCGCATAACAGCCGATCACCCCGACCGGCAGATTGATCAGGAAGATCCAGTGCCACGTCACGTATTCCACCATCCAGCCGCCCATGGTCGGGCCGATCAGCGGGCCGAGCAGGCCGGGAATGGTGATGAAACCCATGATCCGCACCAGTTCCGAGCGCGGGTAGGCACGCAGCACCACCAGTCGCCCGACCGGCAACATCAGCGCACCGCCGAGGCCCTGAATCACCCGCGCACCGATAAGCATGCTCAGACTGCTGGACAAGGCGCAGAGCAACGAGCCGAAACTGAACAGCAGAATCGCGCCGAAGAAGATTTTCTTGGTGCCGAAGCGGTCGGCGATCCATCCGGAGGCCGGGATCAGCAGGGCCACGGTGAGCATGTAGGCGATGATCACACCCTGCATGCGCAACGGGTCTTCAGCGAGATCGCTGGCCATGGCCGGCAGCGCGGTGTTGAGGATGGTCCCGTCGAGGGACTGCATGAAGAACGCAATGGCGACGACCCACGGCAACCAGCGGGCGGTGATGGCGTCGAGAGGCGGGCGGTTGGGCATGGAACCTCGTGTGGGTGGTTAATCCAGATTGATCGTTCCCACGCTCTGCGTGGGAATGCCTCAACGGACGCTCTGCGTCCGCTTTTGGCTGGGACGCGGAGCGTCCCGGGCTGCATTCCCACGCGGAGCGTGGGAACGATCGCTGTCAGAGGGTCAGGGTCAACCGGCTGACCAGCGCCCCCGGCAACAGCGATGACGAGGTATTGCGCTGACTGTAGGTACTCGCCGACAGCAGCAATTCACGCTCGGTAGTCAACGCTTCCAACTGCGAGCCGAGCAGGTTGTAGGCGCTGTCATCGAAACGCATGGTGCTGACCGGCGCCTGGATTTCGCCGTTCTCGACCCAGAAGGTCGCGAAGCGGGTCATACCGGTCATGCGCGCCGCCGGTTGGTCCGAGTAGTTCAGGTACCACAGATTGCTGATGTACAGCCCGGTGCCCAACTGCTTGAGGATCTGTTCTTGCGACAGATCACCGGCGGCCATGTTCAATGCACTGGGCATCTCGCCGCCGCCCGCACCGTTCGCCGCCAGACCATATTCGGCGGCGCTGCGCGAGCCGACCAGTTGATCACCGGCCCGGCCTTCGATGATCAGACGCAGATCGCTGCGCGGATAACCCTCGGCGGAAAACGCCGGGCTCAGGGATTCGCTGACTTTCTCGTCCAGCGACACCAGCGGACTGAACGCCTGATCGCCGACGTAGAGTTTCTGCAACGGACTGCTCTTGCTGGCGATCGATTGCGCCGAGAACCCGCCCCAACTGAGCATGCCCATGATTTCTTCCAGTGCCGCCGGCGCCAGATAGGCGCGGTACTGTCCCGGTGCCAAAGTGCGTAACGGTCGGCCGAGAAACTCCAGCTGTTCGCGGGCCTGGGCGAAACGCCGGGCAAACCCTTCGTCGCTCCAATCGTGGCCGGCGTAGCTGGCCTTTACCGCTTCGCCGTTTTCATGGAACAGGCTGAAATCGAAGTTGAAACTGTTGGCTTCATGCCAGCCGAACGCGCCGGCGGAACTGGCGAAACCGCGGCTGATCGGGCCGGCAGCATAGAAACCGACCAGATCCAGACCTTCAGCGGCAGCGCAGATTTGCCCGACGACATCTTCGGTGTCCGGCAGCGGATGCGCTTGTACGTGCGTGCTCTGCCAGCTGTTGTGATTGAGCAGCAGGTACGGATCCTGCGGCAGCAGCGGCAGGGTTTCGCGCAGTTGTTGCAGGCCCTCGGCGAGCCGTTGCAGATCGGCTTCCTGATCCCCGGACAAGGTGATCTGCAGGTCGGCGTGGCGACCGTCGTCGATCAGTTTCAGGCCGACGTTGGCCTGCTGTACTTGCCCGGCCTGGCGCACCTTGGCGTGATTGAAGCGCACGAACGCCGAGGCTTCGGCGGCGTAGCTGAGCGTGAACTGTTCCGGCTCGCGCACGCTGTCGCGCAGCCAGTTGACCATGACCTTGAAGGCGTCGGACTGACGCTTCGAAATGCTCATCAGGCGTCTCCCCCAAACACATCAATGTTGCTGAATACGCAGGCCGGCGAAGCGTGGCCGACGCGAATCACCTGGTTCGGTTCGCCCTTGCCGCAGTTCGGCGTGCCCAGCACCTTGACGGTGTTGGCATCGCCGACGGCGCGCAGGCTCTTCCAGAAGTGCGCGGAAATGGCCCGGTAGTTGGGATTTTTCACCACGCCTTTAAGTTCACCATGCTCGATCAACTGGCCCCATTCGCAGCCGAACTGGAATTTGTTGCGCGCATCGTCGATCGACCACGAGCGGTTGGTGCTCATCAGGATGCCGTGCTCGATACCACCGATCATCTGCTCCAGCGTCTGATCGCCCGGCTCGATGTTGAGGTTGGCCATGCGGTCGATCGGCGGCCGGTTCCAGCCGCAGGCGCGGCTATTGGCAACGCCATCGAGGCCGGCGCGATACTGCGACAGCGCCCCGCCCAACGGCCGCAGCAACAGGCCGTCGCGGATCAGGAATTGTTTGCTCGCCGCAGTGCCGTCGTCGTCATGGCCGTAGCTGGCGAGTTCTTCCGGGATGCCCGGGTCGAAGGTTACGTTGAGCAGGTTGGAGCCGTATTGCAGGCTGCCGAAATCGCTAGTCTTGACGAAACTGGTGCCGGCGTAATTGCGCTCATCGCCGAGGATGCGGTCGAGCTCCAGCGGGTGACCGATGGATTCATGGATCTGCAGCATCATCTGATCAGGCATCAGCAGCAGGTCGCGCGGGCCTTGCGGGGTGTTCGGCGCGAGCAGCAGTTGCAGGGCCTGGTCGGCGACTTGCGGACCGGCACCGACCAGGCCGCAGCGGCTGATGACATCGGCGCCACCCTGCTGGCCGAAGTTCTCCCGGCCGAGGCTGCGGGTCTGGCTGTCGTTGCCGTCGTAGGCGGTGACGTCGAGGCTCGGATAGACGAAGCGCTGGGCCTGGCGCAATTCGGCGCCGGCGCTGCTCAGGTAGATCTGCTCGACGTTAGTGATGCCGATGCTCACCTGCCAATTGACCAGGCGTTCATCCTTGGGCACCGAGGCGGATTCCGCACCGAGCAGATCGAAGCATTCGCTCAGGGACGGGAAGGGCTGTTCGAGGTTGGGTGAAAAATAATCCGCGCGGTCACTGGACAGCGTCTGCTCGCGCAGATCGAGCAAGGCGTGCGGCTTGAGCCGGCGGGCCTGTTGTTCGGCGCGCTCGAGGGCGGCTTGCAGGCCTTGTTGCGAGAGGTCATTGGTCGCCGCATAGGCTTCGACGCCATTGACACGTACGGTGAGCATCGCCCCTTCATCGCGGCTCAGGCTCGGCGGTTCGGCGACGTTCTTGCGCACCGACAGAAACTGCCCGGACTCGCGCACATACCGCAGGGAAAAAAATTCAGCGCCCGTGCGCAAGGCAGCAAAGCGCTGCTTGAGCTGGGGGTGGAAATCGAACATTCGGGAACCTCCTTGTAATGGAGTAGCGGCATGGCGACAGCGGGGAGGGGTGAAACGGTTGCGCGAGGTCTAGAGTAGGCCTGCGTGGGGGTAGGATCAAGTGAAGAGGGGGTGTAGGAGGATTTACTGTGCCCGATAGCAGATCGTTCCCACGCTCTGCGTGGGAATGCCGCCATGGACGCTCTGCGTCCGCTTTGGGACGCGGAGCGTCCCGGGATGCATTACCACGCAG
>NZ_JAPCIK010000054.1:0-43671 GCF_025910115.1 Pseudomonas sp. RG1 | reverse complement strand
ATGCATTCCCACGCAGAGCGTGGGAACGATCAGGGGAGGTACTACGACTTATTGCGTAACCGGGGTGATATCCCGCATCGGCTTGCCCTTCACCGGCGCGCCGTTCGCCACGTAATAAGCAGCGTTGCTGCGCGGCAGCGGCTTGCGGCCACGGATCTTGTCGGCGATTTTCTCGGCCATCATGATCGTCGGCGCGTTGAGGTTGCCGGTGGTGATGATCGGCATGATCGAGGCATCGACCACGCGCAGGCTCTGCATGCCGTGCACACGACCTTCGCCATCGACCACGGCCATCTCGTCGGTGCCCATCTTGCACGAGCAGGACGGGTGGAACGCGGTTTCGGCGTGCTCGCGGATGAACTTGTCGAGCTGCTCATCGGTTTGCACGTCGATGCCCGGGCTGATTTCGCGGCCACGGAAGGCGTCGAGGGCCGGCTGCTGCATGATCTCGCGGGTCAGGCGGATGCCGTCGCGGAATTCCTGCCAGTCCTGCTCGGTGGCCATGTAGTTGAACAGGATGCTCGGGTGCTGGCGCGGATCCTTGGACTTGACCTGGATGCGACCACGGCTCGGCGAGCGCATGGAGCCCATGTGCGCCTGGAAACCATGTTCTTTCACGCCGTTGCTGCCGTTGTAGTTAATCGCCACCGGCAGGAAGTGGTACTGGATGTTGGGCCATTCGAATTCCGGACGCGAACGAATGAAACCGCCGGCCTCGAACTGGTTGCTGGCGCCGATGCCGGTGCCGTTGAACAGCCACTCGGCACCGATCGCCGGCTGGTTGTACCAGAGCAGCGATGGATACAGCGAAACCGGTTGGGTGCAGGCGTATTGCAGGTACAGCTCAAGGTGATCCTGCAGATTTTCACCGACGCCCGGCAGATCGTGGACCACCGGGATGTCGAGACTTTCCAGCAGTTTCGCCGGGCCGACACCGGAGCGCTGCAGAATCTGCGGCGAAGCGATGGCGCCGGAGCACAGCAGAACTTCCTTGCGCGCCTTGGCTTCAACACGTTCTTCAGCGTCGCCGATCAGGTAACGCACGCCGACCGCGCGCTTGCCTTCGAACAGAATCTTGTCGGTCAGGGCGTGGGTGACGATGGTCAGGGTCGAACGCTTCTTGGCGATGTCGAGGTAGCCACGCGCGGTGGAAGCACGGCGGCCGTTCGGCGTCACGGTGCGGTCCATCGGGCCGAAGCCTTCCTGCTGGTAACCGTTGAGGTCTTCGGTGCGCGGGTAACCGGCCTGCACGCCGGCTTCAACCATGGCGTGGAACAGCGGGTTGTTGCCGGCTTTCGGCGTGGTCACGCTGACCGGGCCGTCGCCACCGTGGTAATCGTTCGGGCCGATGTCACGGGTTTCAGCTTTGCGGAAGTACGGCAGGCAATCGAGGTACGACCAGTCTTCCAGGCCCGGCAGTTTCGCCCAGCCGTCATAGTCCATGGCGTTGCCACGGATGTAGCACATGCCGTTGATCAGCGAAGAGCCGCCAAGGCCCTTGCCGCGACCGCATTCCATCCGGCGACCGTCCATGTGCGGCTCTGGATCGGTTTCGTAGGCCCAGTTGTAGCGACGACCCTGCAGCGGGAACGCCAGCGCGGCGGGCATCTGCGTGCGGAAGTCGAGGCGGTAGTCCGGCCCCCCGGCTTCGAGCAGCAGAACGGTGACGCCTTCGTCTTCAGTCAGACGGGTCGCCAGAGTGTTACCGGCCGAGCCGGCACCGATGATGATGTAATCGAATTCTTGGGACATTGAATGCACCCTCTTTGAAGTTGGTCAGGTCAACTGTGACCGCGCACCTGTGGCGAGGGGATTCATCCCCGTTCGGCTGCGCAGCAGTCGCAGAGTCAGCGACTGGTTCTGTCTGGAGAATTGCAGTGTCTGGAGGGGGGGCGCTTCGCAGCCCGACGGGGATGAATCCCCTCGCCACAATGGCCCCACCCGGACTCTGAGTCAGATCAGAACACCGAGACGTAATCGCCCAGCTCGACCTGTACCGATTTGATGCGGGTGAAGTTGTTCAGCGAGCTGATCCCGTTCTCACGGCCAACACCCGACTGCTTGTAGCCGCCGACCGGCATTTTTGCGTCGGACTCGCCCCAGGCGTTGATCCAGCAGATACCGGCTTCCAGTTGATGGATCACGCGGTGGGCGCGGTTCAGGTCTTTGGTGACGATACCGGCGGCCAGGCCGAAGTCGGTGTCGTTGGCGCGGCGGATCACTTCTTCTTCGGTTTCGTAGGAGAGGATCGCCATCACCGGGCCGAAGATTTCTTCGCGGACGATGGTCATGTCGTCGGTGCAGTCGGTGAACACGGTTGGCGCCACGAACGCGCCTTTGGCGAATTCGCCGTCGGTCAGTCGACCGCCACCACACAGTACGCGTGCACCTTCTTCTTTACCCTTGGCGATGTAAGCCAACACGCTTTCCATGTGCGGGAAGCTGACCAGCGGGCCGAAGTTGGTGTTTTCGTCTTCCGGGTTGCCGACGCGGATGCGCGCAACGCGCTCAACGATCTTGGCTTCAAAAGCGGCTTTCAGGTGCGCGGGTACGAACACGCGAGTGCCGTTGGTGCAGACCTGACCGGAGCTGTAGAAGTTGGCCATCATCGCCGTGTCGGCAGCGCGATCCAGGTCGGCGTCGTCGCAGATGATCAGCGGCGACTTGCCGCCCAGTTCCATGGTCACGTCCTTGAGCGACGAAGCCGAAGCGCTGGCCATGACTTTCTTGCCAGTGTCGGTGCCACCGGTGAAGGAGATTTTCTCGATGCGCGGGTGCTCGGTCAGCCAGGTGCCGACTTCGCGGCCGCTGCCGGTCAGGACGTTGAACACGCCGTTCGGCACGCCGGCTTCGGTGTAGATCTCGGCCAGTTTCAGAGTAGTCAGCGAGGTGACTTCACTTGGCTTGAAGATCATCGCGTTACCGGCGGCCAGGGCTGGAGCGGATTTCCACAGCGCGATCTGGATCGGGTAGTTCCACGCGCCGATACCGGCGACCACGCCCAGCGGCTCGCGACGGGTGTAAACGAAAGAGGTGTCACGCAGCGGAATCTGCTCGCCTTCGATGGCGGGCACCAGGCCTGCGTAGTATTCCAGCACGTCGGCGCCGGTGACGATGTCGACGTACTTGGTTTCGGAGAAGGATTTGCCGGTGTCCAGGGTTTCCAGCGCAGCCAGCTCATCGTTGCGCTCGCGCAGGATGTCAACGGCGCGGCGCAGGATGCGCGAACGCTCCATGGCGGTCATCGCGGCCCAGATTTTCTGGCCCTTTTCGGCGCTGACCACAGCGCGCTCGACGTCGTCTTTGGTCGCACGTTGCACCAGTGCGAGGACTTCACCGTTCGCCGGGTTGATGGCTTCGAAGGTGGCGTCGCTGCCGGCGTCGGTGTACGCGCCATCGATGTAGAGTTTTTGCAGTTCGAAACGGGCCATAGTGTCCTCGCAAGTGCATTGGTGGTTGGCGTTGACCACCGCGATGACGCTGCGGTGGAGTTCAGGGGCCGAGCATTTTCTGTGTGCTCTAGCTCACCTTCTTGGCCAATTGGAAATCCATGTATTCGTAAGCGATCTGTTGCGCCTGCGCCGTGTCGAAAGCGTCCCCCGACAGCGCGCCGCGCAACCACAAACCGTCGATCAAAGCTGCCAGGCCTCGGGCGGCATTGCGCGCATCTTCGAGCGGCAACACACGGCGGAACTGGCAGCACAGGTTGGAATACAGACGGTGATCGTTGATCCGCTGCAACCTGTGCAAAGACGGCTGGTGCATGCTGGTGGCCCAGAAGGCCAGCCAGGTTTTCATTGCCGGGCCATTGACCTGGCTGGCGTCGAAGTTGCCTTCGATGATCACCTGCAGATGCGCCCGTGGGCTGTCATCTGCCAGCGCCTGACGGCGCGCGGTGACGCTCTCGCTGAGGGCGGTCATCAGGTACCGCATCGTGGCGGCGATCAGGCCGTTCTTGTCCTGAAAGTAATGACTGATGATGCCATTCGAGACACCGGCCAAACGGGCGATCAGCGCAATGCTGGCGTCCCCCATTCCGACCTGATCGACCGCTTGCAAAGTGGCTTCGATCAGTTGTTGGCGGCGGATGGGTTGCATACCGACCTTGGGCATCTTGCACATCTCCTTAGGCCTTCCGAGGGGCGAATGACGCCGATCGGATTGAGGGCCAGTCTATTTTGTTTTGATTGAACGTTCAATCAACAAAGAATAAGATCTGCGACAATTCGTCGCTGCCTACAGAAAATTCCTACGCGTAATGACGATAAAAACCGACACCTGAAACGGCTCGAAACCTGCGTGGGGCATGGCGCGGTTCGCGATTCGATGGACGTGTTGAAAGGGCAAGACGCTCGGGGCCAGGTTTCGGATGAACGTCCGTCGCCTCTGGCCACGAAAGCGAATAGCAACGCCATTTCGGCAGGTTCGGGCTTTTTTCGGAGTGTCTTTATATCACCCGCCGGTCGGCTGCCAACTAACCGATTGGTCGGGTTCCGTGATGCCTTGTGTTCTTCTCTCGCACTGCCTGGAGCATTTGTGCCATGAGTTCTGCCTCGCTAATAAAGACCCCGCCCGAGAAGGTGACGGTCAACGGTTGGGTGTTCTACACCTCGACCGCGCTGATTCTGTTGTTGACCGCCATTCTGATCATCGCCCCGCAAGAGGCCGGCAGAATGTTGGGCATGGCCCAGGCCTGGTTGTCGCGCAGCTTCGGCTGGTACTACATGGTGGTGATCGCCGCCTACCTGGTGTTCGTGGTCGGTCTGGCGTTTTCCTCGTACGGCAAACTCAAACTGGGCAGTAAGGACGACACCCCGGATTTCAGTTACGGCGCCTGGGCGGGGATGCTGTTCTCGTCGGGCATCGGCATTTCGCTGCTGTACTTCGGCGCGTCCGAGCCACTGGATCACTACTTCAATCCGCCGGAAGGCACCTCGGCCACCAACATGGCCGCGCGTCAGGCGGTGCAACTGACTTTCCTGCACTGGGGCCTGCACGGCTGGGCGATCTATGCACTGGTCGGCCTGGCCGTGGCGTATTTTGCCTATCGGCATAACCAGCCGCTGGCGTTGCGTTCGGCGCTGTATCCATTGGTCGGCGAGCGTTGGGTCAAAGGCGCCGCCGGGCACGCAGTGGACGGCTTTGGCATGTTCGTGACCCTGCTGGGGCTGGTGACCAACCTGGGGATTGGCTCGCTGCAAGTGTCGTCCGGGCTGGAAAACCTGTTCGGCATGGAGCACAGCAACACCAACCTGCTGATCGTCATCATCGTCATGAGCACCGTGGCGACCATCGCTGCCGTGTCGGGTGTGGAAAACGGCATTCGTCGTCTGTCCAACCTGAACATCGTGCTGTTCAGCGGCCTGCTGATTTTTGTCCTGCTGTTCGGCCCGACTTTGCACCTGCTCAACGGCTTTGTGCAGAACATCGGTGACTATCTCAACGGCGTGGTGCTGAAGACTTTCGACCTGTACGTCTATGAAGGCGACAGCGCCAAGTCCGACCGCTGGTTGGGCCTGTGGACGCTGTTCTACTGGGCGTGGTGGATTTCCTGGGCGCCATTCGTAGGCATGTTCATTGCGCGGATTTCCCGTGGTCGCAGCGTGCGTGAACTGGTCGCTGGCGTGCTGCTGATTCCGCTGGGCTTCACCTTGGCGTGGCTGTCGATCTTCGGTAACTCGGCGCTGGATCTGGTGATGAACCAGGGCGCGGTGGAGCTGGGCAAGACGGCGCTGGAACAGCCGTCGATGGCGATCTATCAGTTGCTTGAGCATTACCCGGCGTCGAAAGTCGTCATCGGGGTGTCGATCTTTGTCGGCTTCGTGCTGTTCCTGACCCCGGCCGACTCCGGTGCGGTGATGATGGCGAATCTTTCCTGCAAGGGCGGCAACGTCGATGAAGACGCGCCGCACTGGCTGCGGATCTTCTGGTCGGTGGTGATCACGCTGGTGACCATCGGCCTGCTGTTCGCCGGCAACTTCGAAGCCATGCAGACCATGGTCGTGCTGGCCGGCCTGCCGTTTTCGGTGGTGCTGATCTGCTTCATGTTCGGCCTGCACAAGGCGATGCGCCAGGACGTGCAGATCGAACAGGAGCAAGCGCAACTGGCCGAGCGCGGGCGCCGTGGTTTCAGCGAGCGCCTGACGCAACTGGATCTGCAGCCGAGCCAATCGGTGGTGCAGCGCTTCATGGACAAGCACGTCACCCCGGCGCTGGAGGATGCGGCGGCGCAATTGCGCAATCAGGGCATTGAAGTGCAGACGCTGTTGGGCAAGGCCAAGCGCTGCATGGGGGTGCGGGTCGAGATGGAAGAGGGCAACCCTTTCGTTTACGAAGTGAGCCTGGATGGTTATCTGGCGACCCCGACCGAATCGGCGCAGTCGGATGAAGCGCGTCAGCGTTATTACCGCGCTGAGGTGTATCTGCACAATGGCAGCCAGGACTACGACTTGATGGGCTTCACTCCTGAGCAGATTACGCGGGATGTGCTGGATCAGTTTGAAAGCCATCGGCAGCTTCTTGGCCGGGTGTACAGCTAAACAGCTAAAACAAAAGGGGCTCGATTGAGCCCCTTTTGCATGATCGTTCCCACGCTCCGCGTGGGAATGCATCAATGGACGCTCTGCGTCCGCTGTTGTGGGACGCGGAGCGTCCCGGGCTGCATTCCCACGCGGAGCGTGGGAACGATCATGCCGCGATAATCTCGCGGCGTTTTTGTGTCTGCGGGGTTTACCCCAGATTCTTGCCCAACAACGCGTGATACAACTCGCTGTCGCCGAGAATCCCCACCACATGATTGTTATCGTGCAGCACCAGCTTGTTGCCGGTCTGATAACGGATCTGCAGCGCGTCACGCATGCCGATGTTCGAGTCCACCAGCGTCGGTTTGCGCTCCAGGCCTTCCACTGCTTGCCCCGGTGCCCAGTTCTGCAGGTTCAGCACCGAGCCGTTCTGGCGTGCGCCTTTGATGGTGTTGCCTTCGGCCAGGTCCAGCCACGAGTCGCCGCCAGGATCCAGGCACACCGAGCCGTTGATGCGTTTGCACTTGTCCAGCGTGCGCATCAGGCTGCGGCCGCAGAGCACGTTGAGCGGATTGGTGTGGGCGACGAAGGTGCGCACATAGTCGTCCGCCGGGTTGAGGACGATTTCTTCCGGCACGCTGTACTGGATGATCCGGCCGTCCTTCATGATCGCGATGCGGCTGCCGAGTTTGAGTGCTTCATCAAGGTCGTGGCTGACAAACACGATGGTCTTGCTCAGCTTGCGTTGCAGCTCCAGCAATTCATCCTGCAGACCCTGGCGGATCAGCGGGTCGAGAGCCGAGAACGGTTCGTCCATCAGCAGAATATCGGCGTCCATGGCCAGCGCGCGGGCGAGGCCGACGCGTTGCTGCATGCCGCCGGAGAGTTCGTCCGGCTTCTTGTTGCGCCACTGGGTCAGGCCGACCAGTTCGAGTTTCTCATCGACCAGTTTCTTGCGTTCCTTCTCCGGTCGACCCTGCATTTCCAGACCGAAACTGATGTTCTCGCGCACTGTCAGCCAAGGCATCAAGGCGAACTTCTGGAAAACCATGGCAATGCGCTTGGTGCGCATCATCTTCAGCTCGGCGGGCGTGCAGGACGCGATGTCGATCTGACGGTTTTCATGCTCGACGAACAGCTTGCCACGGCTCACGGTGTTGAGGCCGTTGATGCAGCGCAGCAGGCTCGACTTGCCCGAGCCGGAGAGGCCCATCAGCACGCAGATCTCGCCCTTGTTGATGTCCAGCGTGGCTTTCTCCACGCCGACGATCTGACCGGTCTTCTTCAGGATCTCGTTGCGGGTCATGCCCTGATCGAGCAGCTTGAGTGCCTCGCGCGGGTCTTTGGAGAAGATTACGTCGACGTCTTCGAAGCGAATTATGCTCATGCGTCACCCCCTACTTTGGCGTCGGGTTGTTTGCAGATACGGTCGAGCATGATCGCCAGCAGTACGATTGCCAGGCCTGCTTCGAAGCCCAGCGCAATATCAGCAGTGTTCAGTGCGTTGACCACCGGTTTGCCGAGTCCGTCGGCGCCGACCAGTGCCGCGATCACCACCATCGACAGCGACAGCATGATGCACTGGGTGATGCCGGCCGCGATGCTTGGCATGGCGTGCGGCAGTTCGATCCTTGAGAGCAATTGGCGACGCGAGCAGCCGAAGGCCTTGCCGGCGTCCATCAGTTCTTGCGGGACATCGCGGATGCCCAGGTAGGTCAGGCGGATCGGCGCCGCGATGGCGAACACCACCGTGGAGATCAGGCCCGGTACCACACCCAGCCCGAAGAGGGTCAGGGTAGGAATGAGGTAAACGAAGGTCGGTACGGTCTGCATCAGATCGAGCACCGGCCGCATCATGGTGTAGAACATCGGTTTGTGCGCGGCGACGATGCCCAGCGGCACGCCGATCAACACGCAGACCAGGGTGGCGAACAGCACCTGGGCGAGGGTTTCCATGGTTTCCTGCCAGTAACCCAGGTTGAGGATCAGCAGGAACGAGGCGACCACGAACGCGGTCAGGCCCCACTTGCGTTGAATCAGATGGGCAATGATGGCAATCAGGCCAATCAGCACCAACGGGTTGAACCAGGTCAGCGCAAACGTCACGCCGTGGATCATCGTTTCCAGTGTCACGGCGATTGCGTCGAAGGTGTTGGCGCCGTGTTGCGTCAACCATTCGACGAAGCCCGCGATGTACTGGCCTAAAGGTATTTTCTGATCAATCAGCATGGTAGTGAACGTCCGCATGCAAGGAAATTAACAGCCCGGGCAGGCACGCCTGCCCGGCATAAGCGGTGCCCCTCAAATCAAGGCGCGAGCTTGGCTTTCACGGCCTCCAGGCCTGGTTTACCGTCAATGGTGGTCACGCCAGCGAGCCAGGTATCGAGCACCTGTGGATTCTTTTTCAGCCAGGCCTTGGCGGCCGCGTCAGGCTTCATCTTGTCGTCGAGGATGTTGCCCATCAGTTCACTTTCCATGTCGACGGTGAACTCCAGGTTTTTCAACAGCTGACCGACGTTGCTGCATTCTTCGGCGTAACCCTTGCGGGTGTTGGTCGCCACGGTGGCTGCGCCGAAATCGGGGCCGAAAAAGTCGTCGCCGCCGGTCAGGTATTGAATCTTGAAGCGCTTGTTCATCGGGTGCGGTGCCCAGCCGAGGAAGACCACGGCGGTGTCGCGCTTCTGCGCCCGGTCGACTTGCGAGAGCATGCCGGCCTCGGAGGATTCGACGATTTTGAAGCCTGCGGTCTTCAGGCCGAAGGCGTCCTTGTCGATCATGCTCTGGATCAGCCGGTTGCCGTCGTTGCCCGGCTCGATGCCGTAGATCTTGCCGTCGAGCTCTTTCTTGAATTTGGCGATGTCGGCGAAGTCATGCAGGCCTTTGTCGTACAGGGCTTGCGGCACGGCGAGGGTGTATTTGGCACCCTTGAGGTTGGTGCGCACGGTGTCGACGGTGCCGGCATCGCGATACGGCTTGATGTCGTTCTCCATGGTCGGCATCCAGTTACCGAGAAACACGTCCATGTTCTTGCCGTCGGCCAGCGACTTGTAGGTCACGGGCACGGAGATCATGGTGGTTTTGGTCTTGTAGCCGAGGGCGTTGAGAACAACGGAAGTGGTAGCGGTGGTGGCGGTGATGTCGGTCCAGCCGACATCGGAGAAGTTAACGAGGCTGCACTGTGCCGGTTCTGCGGCTTGCGCCAGTAACGGCAGACTCAGCAGGGTGGCCAACAACAACGACGGGGAACCTTTCATGGATGGACTCCTTGGTGTTTTTTTTGGCAGTGTTCCGACTGTGGACCACCGCACTTATGGGTTGCGGTTGGTGGCGTTCTGACGACAGCTCTACCGCAGCGCCTTGCAATCGAGTCATCCCGATCATGTACCAGTGAAAATCTGACGCCTACAGGGAGGGTCGTATCCAGTACAGGGATGGTCGCTTCCAGTGTCGGTGACGTCGCTTACAGCTTTTTTCCGCCCCCGATGACCTGCTCGACTGCATAAAAACGGCGTATTTGCGGGGCGAAAACGTAACGACGCTGCTGGACATGACTGCGTCGGTGTCAGACGCCGAGCGCGCCGACAAAAGCCCGATGATGCCGGCATTCGGCGGATCGCAGCTTGAGCGTAGCAGCTCCGCCAGCGGGCGCTTTTGCCGCCCGGACCGGTATTCTCAGGAGCTTCGCAGCAATGGCTATCAGCGTTTTCGACCTGTTCAAAATCGGCATCGGCCCTTCCAGTTCCCACACCGTCGGGCCGATGCGCGCCGCCGCATTGTTCGTCGAGTCGCTGCGCGGCAAGCATCAGCTGGAACAGGTGCGGCGCATCGAGGTGCAGTTGTTCGGATCGCTTTCCGCCACCGGCATCGGTCACGGCAGCGACAACGCGGTGATCATGGGCCTGATGGGCGAGTGGCCGGACGCAATCGACCCGGCGCAGATCGGCCCGCGCATTCAGGCGCTGCGCGAAACCCATACGCTTTTATTGGATGGTCGCCTGTCGGTGCCGTTTATCTGGGCACGGGACATGCGCCTGATCGACGAAAACCTGCCATTCCATCCCAACGCCATGACGCTGGTGGCCGAAGGCGAGTTCGCTGAGCTGCACCGTGACACCTACTATTCGGTCGGCGGCGGCTTTGTCGTTGATGAGGCGCAAGCGGCCAGCGGTGTGGTCGATCTGGATCGCACCGAATTGCCTTACGACTTCTCCAGTGCGGTCGAGCTGCTGGAGTTGTGCAAGAAACACAACCTGCGCGTTGCCGAACTGATGATGGCCAACGAAAAGGTCTGGCGCAGCGAAGAAGAGATCCGTGCCGGGCTGATGAAACTGTGGCGGGCGATGCAGGATTGCGTCGAGCAAGGCCTCAAGCACGAAGGCATTCTGCCCGGCGGCCTGAACGTGCGGCGGCGTGCGGCGAAGTTGCACCGCAGCCTGCAAGAGCTGAATAAGCCCAATGTCATCGGCTCGACCCTGAGCGCGATGGAGTGGGTCAATCTGTTCGCCCTGGCCGTCAATGAAGAGAACGCCGCCGGCGGGCGCATGGTCACTGCACCGACCAACGGCGCGGCGGGGATCATCCCGGCGGTGCTGCACTACTTCATGAAATTCAGCGAGGCAGTCACCGACGCCAACGTCGTCGACTATTTCCTCGGCGCGGCGGCAGTCGGCATTTTGTGCAAGAAGAATGCTTCGATCTCTGGGGCCGAGGTCGGTTGTCAGGGCGAGGTCGGTTCGGCCTGCGCCATGGCAGCGGCGGGGCTGTCGGAGATTCTTGGCGCCACCCCTGAACAACTGTGCAATGCGGCGGAAATCGGCCTGGAGCACAACCTTGGTCTGACCTGCGACCCGGTCGGCGGGCTGGTGCAAGTGCCGTGCATTGAGCGCAATGCAATCGCGGCAGTGAAAGCCATCAACGCGGCGCAAATGGCCCTGCGCGGCGACGGGCAGCACTTTATCTCGCTGGACCGGGTGATCCGCACCATGCGCGATACCGGCGCCGATATGCATGACAAATATAAAGAAACTTCGCGCGGTGGCTTGGCGGTCAGTGCGGTTGAGTGCTGACCGTGAACCCGTGGCGAGGGGATTTATCCCCGCTGGGCTGCGAAGCAGTCCCAAATCCTGCAATCGAGTTTTGCCTGACACACTCTGGTGAATGGATTTACGACTGCTGCGCAGCCGATCGGGGATAAATCCCCTCGCCACAGGTTGATCTAGCAGAGTGGAGTGCCAGACCAGTCAAAACTGCTCGACAAAAGAACACCCCGATCCAGCCACGCCACCTTTTGGCGCGTCGTAATCAGACAAGCCTCACTGTCAGTCGTGACTCGTCAGTCGTTACCTGACCATCCGTCGTCCGTGCTTGCGGTGACACTCTGTGCAAATCCGCTGCAGGCCAGTTCCCACAAGTGCTACCGATCTGCTCACAGGCTGCGCGGCAGGGCTCTGGCGGCGCTTGATGGCACTTCGAAATGGCATGTTCCGAGGTCTCGGATAGACGCGTCGCGAGGTCGTTTTCAGGAGTTATTGAATGGCCGTCCAATTTCAGGCACGGCAATTGCTCTGTCATAACAAAGCCTGCTTTCTCCGTGAGACGCGGGCAATAACAAGAGCCTCCGCCTGAGGCCGCCACCCGCTTTGTGTGAGGAGATACCGCGATGACGTCGTTCAACTCCGGGGCCCAACCCCAGAACCGTGCGCCTCAATCCATCGGCTTTCTGCTGCTGGACAATTTCACGCTGATTTCCCTGGCGTCCGCCGTTGAGCCGCTGCGCATGGCCAACCAGTTGTCCGGTCGCGAGCTGTATCGCTGGAGCACCCTCACCGTCGATGGCGGCCAGGTCTGGGCCAGTGACGGTCTGCAGATCACTCCCGATGCCTCCATGCACAAAGCCCCGCCCCTGGACACGGTGATCGTCTGTGGCGGCATCGGCATTCAACGTACCGTAACCCGTGAACACGTCTCGTGGCTGCAAAGCCAGGCGCGCCAGTCCAAGCGCCTGGGCGCGGTGTGCACCGGCAGTTGGGCACTGGCCTGCGCCGGTCTGCTCGACGGCTTCGATTGCAGCGTGCACTGGGAATGTCTGGCGGCGATGCAGGAAGCTTTCCCGCGCGTGGCCATGAGCACACGTCTGTTCACCCTCGACCGTAACCGCTTCACCAGCTCCGGCGGCACCGCGCCGCTGGACATGATGCTGCACCTGATCAGTCGCGATCACGGTCGTGAACTGTCGGCAGCGATCTCGGAAATGTTCGTCTACGAGCGCATCCGCAACGAACAGGATCATCAGCGCGTGCCGCTCAAGCACATGCTCGGCACCAATCAGCCGAAGCTGCAGGAAATCGTCGCGTTGATGGAGGCCAATCTGGAAGAGCCGATCGATCTGGATGAACTGGCGGTGTATGTCGCGGTGTCGCGTCGACAGCTGGAGCGGTTGTTCCAGAAATACCTGCACTGCTCGCCGTCACGCTATTACCTGAAGCTGCGCCTGATCCGCGCCCGGCAACTGCTCAAACAGACGCCGATGTCGATCATCGAAGTGGCGTCGGTGTGTGGTTTCGTCTCCACGCCGCACTTCTCCAAGTGCTACCGCGAATACTTCGGCATCCCGCCGCGTGACGAGCGCGTCGGCTCCAACACCACCCAGCAGGTAGCGATGCTGCCGCTGCCGCAGGCCATCGTGATGTCGCCGCTCTCGGGGCCGATGTCAGCGCTGAGTCAGGCGCGCAATGAGTCGACTTTTGCCAGCGTAAGGCTGTAGACCGAGTCTGATCGTTCCCACGCTCTGCGTGGGAATGCAGCCCGGGACGCTCTGCGTCCCAAAAGGCCGAACGCGGAGCGTCCGTTGAGGCATTCCCACGCAGAGCGTGGGAACGATCAGGTGGGAGCGAGCCTGCTCGCGAAGGGGTTTCTCAGGCGCTATGGGACTGCTGGTAATCCGAGAGGGCCGGCAACAATTGCTTGTCGATCGCCTGACGCACCGCCGGCTGAATGCTGGCGCCGCTGGTGTACATGTCCTTGACCATCTTGCGCAGTTCGAATGCGCGAACATTGTCCAGGCCACGCACCGCACACTCGCAGGCCTGCTCGGCGGTGGTACCGCTCGGCACCTGAATACCCAAGGCCTTGAGCTGGCCCAACAGATCTTCCTGGTCAATCAAATCGGCGTACATCATTACGCAAATCCTTCTGTGGCAACGGAGGTCTTGGCTCGATTCTGGTGGCCCCGACCGGACGCGGCAAGGGCGTTTTGTCGCGGTGGCCGGGACGACTATGAACAGGTCGTTTTCGGCTAACCGACTGGATGGGCGACTAGGCACACTGGCTCCAGCTCGCTTCACGAAGGTTTGGTCACCCTCGCCTGGCAGCTCCTCAACAGTACCCTCCTCAGCTCCGATCCTGTCACGGCTTGATCGGAGTTTTTTTTGGTCGGTGAATCAGGGGCTGGGATGTTGATCGAGCTGACGCCATCGCTGGCAAGCCAGCTCCCACAGGTTCAACGCTGCAACACCAGAATCCGCGACAACAACTCATCCCGGTCGACATAGCAGCCCTGAAAATGCCGCGCCCCGGTCGCTGGGTCAAAGGCATTGCGCGCATGCAGCGTGCGGCGGTTGTCAAAGCACCACAACTCGCCCGGCTTGAGCCGCTGCATCAGCCGAAACCGCGGCTCGCGGGTCATCGCAATAAAGCGCCGATAGGCTCGATACAGCAACGGCATCTGCGCCACCGACGTATCGAACGCCCCGCGCAGAAAGTTGGCCATGCGAATCTCCGCCACCCGGCCCAGCGCATCCACAGCGATGATCGGCGCCAGGCAGCGATAGTCGCTGTGCCGGTCCTTGTTGCGAAATTCCACAGGGATTTCGCACAGAGCCTCAAACAGCTGCGGCTCCTCCTGACGCAGGGCGTCGGCGATAGCAAAACCATCGACGAAAATGCTCTCGCCACCCTCGGCATCATTGACCAGGCAATGCAGAAATTGCAGCCCCGGTTGCAGCTCGCGAGTCGGCAGATCCGTGTGCAATGGCAGGTTGAAGGCGGTGTAGGCGTTGCTGTCGGCGTCGGCTTTGGATTGCACATTGAACAGCACGCCGAAATTGCTTTCGCGGATGAAGGAAATCCGTTGCGCGATGAGCTTCAGCGAGCCCGGCTCGGTGGGCACGCCGCGCACTTGGGTCAGGCCGATGTCGCGCACGGCGAGCAACCATTGCAGCAGCGCGGCGTTGTCGTTCATCAGCGCGATATAGTCGAACACCGGCAACTGCAGATCGCTGTGCCACAAACGCGGCTGCGGTTTGCCGGCCAGGCGTTCGGCGCGGGATTCATCGTCATAGGCATGTGCGCGCAACCAGCCCGGATCGAAGCGGCTCAGGTGACCATCCTGCCAGTCGATGCGCAGGCAACCATCGCTGTCGATGCGCGTGGCCAGCGGTCGCAAATCCTCTGCGGCATCGACGCTCTCGAAAACCTGCTCGCGAGTGACGCTGTAGACACATTGATCACACGGGCAATTGTCGCGCAGCCATAGGTGGTGAAACGGGCTGACACGACCGTCAGCCCATTCGATGACAACGCGATCCGCCAGACCCTGCACGCCACCGAGCGCGCTGATCAACGGATAAGTACGAAAATCGGCAACAGCGACGGCGGTGTTCATGGCGGCTCCTTGGCAGTGGGGGATTTACCGAGCGGGTGGCAGCGCGATCACGCGGCCGATGTAAGCGGGAGCGGGCAGGTCGGTCTGATCGGCGACGATGGCTTGCAACCGATGCAACGTATCAGGGCTGAACGGCGCCGAGCGCGGGCCGGCGAGGTCGACGTGCAAAAGCATCTGTTCATTGCCGGCCAGCGCTTGCTCATCGCCGACCTTGTGCAGGCTGTGGTAGAGGTGCAGGCGCTTGCTGTCATAGCCGATGATTTGCGTGCGCACTTCCACCTCGGTGTCGAGTTTCACTTCGTGCAGATAATTGAGGTGCAGTTCGAGGGTGAACAGCGTGTGGCCGCTGGCCTCGCGGTTGCTGCTGTCCATGCCGAGGCGGTCCATCAGGGCATCGGTGGCGTAGCTGAAGATCAGCAAGTAAAAGGCGTCGCGCAGGTGGCCGTTGTAGTCGACCCAGTCGGGGATGATGGTGGTTTGGTAGGTGGTGAGGTGGGGCATGGTTTCTCCTGGCGGCGATCGTTCCCACGCTCTGCGTGGTAACGCCTCTTGTGACGCTCTGCGTCACGCTTCTGGGACGCGGAGCGTTCCCGGGCTGCATTCCCACGCAGAGCGTGGGAACGATCAGGTGGCCGATTACTCGCTGAAACTCATTCCATGCTTTTCCTTGGTGGTCTTCACTGCCTCGAGCACCGCCAGCAAACAATCATCACGATAGCGCTCCAGCGCCGAAATGCTGTGCCGACCGAGCTGATCAGTGGTGCCATCGACCACATCATTGATCAGCTTGTCGGTCAGCTCCGGTGCTGGCAGATATGTCCACGGCAACTGCAACGCCGGACCGAATTGCGACATGAAGTGGCGCATGCCGGCATCGCCGCCGGCCAGGGTGTAGGTCAGGAACGTGCCCATGAACGACCAGCGCAGACCAGCGCCAAAACGGATTGCATCGTCGATCTCGCCGGTCGTCGCCACACCGTCGTTGACCAGGTGCAACGCCTCGCGCCACAGCGCTTCAAGCAAGCGATCGGCAATGAAGCCCGGCACTTCCTTGCGCACATGCAACGGGCGCATGCCGAGGAATTCGTAGACTTGCATCGCCGCTTGCACCGCCTCTGGCGCGGTGTTTCTGCCGCCGACGACTTCGACCAGCGGCAACAGATAAACCGGGTTGAACGGGTGCCCGACCACGCAGCGTTCAGGGTGTGTCGAACTCTCGTAAAACTCGCTCGGCAACAGGCCCGAGGTACTCGAACCGATCAGTGCGTTGGGTTTGGCGGCGGCGCTGATCTTGCTGTGCAGATCGAGCTTCAGTTCCAGCCGTTCCGGGGCGCTTTCCTGGATGAAATCGGCGTCACGCACACATTCCTCGATGGTTGCGACAAAACGCAGACGGTCCTGCGAAGCGCCGGGCGCCAGGCCGTTCTTCTCCAGCGCGCCCCACGCATTGGCCACGCGTTTGCGCAATGCCGCTTCGGCGCCGGGCGCCGGGTCCCAAGCCACCACGTCGAGGCCGTGGGCGAGGGCGCGGGCGACCCAGCCACTGCCGATGACACCGCTGCCCAGAGCGGCGAAGGTTTTGATTTCGGTGATAAAGCGCATGGTGATGTCCTGAAGAGTTCGGTGATTCCTGTGGAAACTCTGTTCTCGTGGCGAGGGGATTTATCCCCGATCGGCTGCGAAGCAGTCGTAAAACCAGTGCTCTCGGTCTATCTGATGCCCCGGGTTGTCAGGTTTTGGGGCGGCTTCGCCACCCATCGGGGATAAATCCCCTCACCACAAAATTTATGTTCACAGGGAGAAAGGGTGAGGTTCAGCCGCGCTGAATCAGGCCCATTTTTTTGCGACCTTCTGCCGGTGTGAGCACCCGGGCACCGAGGCGGCTGAGGATTTCCGTGGCGCGTTCGACCAGTTGGCCATTGGTCGCCAGCACGCCTTTGTCCAGCCACAGGTTGTCTTCGAGGCCGACCCGCACGTTGCCGCCCAGCAGCACCGCTTGCGCCGCCATCGGCATCTGCATGCGGCCGATGCCGAAGCCGGCCCAGACCGCGTCGGCGGGCAGGTTGTCGACCATGGCTTTCATCGTGGTGGTGTCGGCCGGCGCGCCCCACGGGATGCCCAGGCAGAGCTGGAACAGCGGGTTGTCGAGCAAGCCTTCCTTGATCATCTGCTTGGCGAACCACAGATGCCCGGTGTCGAAAATCTCCAGTTCGGCCTTCACCCCCAGTTCGGTGATGCGCTTGGCGCCGGCGCGCAGTTGCGCCGGGGTAGAGACGTAAATGGTGTCGCCGTCGCCGAAGTTCAGCGTGCCGCAATCGAGGGTGCAGATTTCCGGTAGCAGTTCTTCAACATGGGCGAGACGGGTCAGCGGACCGACCAGATCGGTGTTCGGGCCGAACTCCATCGGCTTCTCGCCAGCGCCGATTTCCAGGTCGCCGCCCATCCCGGCGGTGAGGTTGACGATGATGTCGACGTCCGCCTCGCGGATGCGCTCCATCACTTCGCGGTACAGCGCCACGTCACGGCTGAACTTGCCGGTCTGCGGATCGCGCACATGGCAGTGCACCACAGTGGCGCCAGCCTTGGCCGCTTCCACCGCGGCAGCAGCAATCTGTTTCGGGGTGACCGGCACGTGTGGACTTTTGGCGGTCGTGTCGCCAGCACCGGTGAGTGCGCAGGTGATGATGACGTCGTGGTTCATGGTGCGTTTCCTTCAGGCGTGATGGGTCTGTCCGCAGCCCGCTACCGGGCTGCGAAGCGTGGTTCAGTGGCCTCTCCCATCTGGGAGAGGGGGGGTCAATAAAGGTTATTTGCTGGTCAGCTGGAGGTTTTCAGCAGCCGGTTTGCCATCGAAAGTCGTCACACCTTCAAGCCAGCGCTGCTTGTCTTCGGGGTGATCCTTGAGCCACTGCTTCGCCGACTCGAAGGCATCCTTGTGATCGAGCAGCGGCTGCATCATCCGGCTCTCGGATTCGGCGGTGAACGTCAGGTTGGTCAGCAGGCGGCCGATGTTCGGACATTGCTCGGCGTACTTCGGTGACGTGACCGTCCACACCGTGGCCATGCCTTCGTTCGGGCCGAGGGCGTCTTCGCTGCCGGTCAGGTAGGTCATCTGAATGTTGACGTTCATCGGGTGCGGCGCCCAGCCGAAGAACACCACGGCTTCCTTGCGCCGCACGGCGCGGTCGACGGCGGCGAGCATGCCGGCCTCGCTCGATTCGACCAGCTGGAATTTGCCCAGACCAAACTGGTTCTTGGCGATCATCGCTTTGATCTGCGTGTTGGCGCCCGAGCCTGGTTCGATGCCGTAGATCTTGCCGCCCAATTCCTTCTCGAATTTGGCGATGTCAGCGAAGGTTTTCAGGCCCTTGTCAGCCAGATAGGTCGGCACGGCGAGGGTGGCGCGGGCGTCTTTCAGGCTCGGTGCTTCGAGCACTTTGACCTGATTGGCCTCGACGAATGGCGTGATGGTCTGGGTCATCAGCGGGTTCCAGTAGCCGAGGAACAGGTCCAGGCGCTGATCGCGGATCCCGGCGAAGATGATTTGCTGCGAGGCGCTGGTCTGTTTGGTGCTGTAGCCGAGGCCGTCGAGCAGGACCTGGGTCATGGCACTGGTGGCGATCACGTCAGTCCAGTTGACCACGCCCATGCGTACGTTCTTGCAGGAGGCCGGTTCGGCCGCCATCACGCCGGTGCTGAAGAAAGCGGTACCGCTGAGTGCAAGAACGCAGCTGCTGATCAGTCGTTTCATGTCGGGTTCCTCGGCAGTTCGATTATTGTGGTTCCCGGCATCTGCGCGCCGGTGAGGCCAAGTTACGCAGCTATGCACCCGTGAAAGCGCACTGCGGCGACTGGCATTTGCACTGTAGCGACCTGCACGCTTGAACGCCGCCGATAATCGGCGTATCAACGAGCCACGCGACCCGCCAACCGAGTGCGCCCATGTCCCAGGATTACTACTTTTTGCTGATGCCGGGGTTCTCCGCCATCGGCTTTATTTCCGCGATCGAACCGTTGCGCGTGGCCAACCGCTTTCGCGGCGAGTTGTACCGCTGGCATGTGCTCAGCGCCGATGGCGGCGCGGTACTGGCGAGCAACGGCATGTCGGTCAACGCCGATGCGGCACTGGAGCCGCTGAAGAAAGGCGCGACCTTGCTGGTGGTGGCCGGCTTCGAACCGCTGAAGTTCATCACGCCGACGCTGGAGCACTGGTTGCGCAGGCTGGACAAGGACGGCGTAACCCTCGGCGCCATCGACACCGGCAGCTTCGTCCTCGCCGAAGCGGGCCTGCTCGATGGCCATCGCCTGACCCTGCACTGGGAGGCGATCGATGCGTTCAAGGAGTCTTATCCACAGCTCAGCGTGACCCAGGAACTGTTTGAGATCGACCGGCGGCGGATCACCTCGGCGGGAGGTACGGCCTCGATTGATCTGATGCTCGACCTGATCGCCCAGGCCCACGGCGCGCAACTGGCGATTCAGGTCAGCGAGCAGTTTGTGCTCGGGCGCATCCGCCCGCGCAAGGATCACCAGCGCATGGAAGTCGCCACGCGTTACGGGATCAACAACAAGAAACTGGTGCAGGTGATCGGCGAGATGGAACAGCACAGCGAACCGCCGCTGACCACGCTGCAACTGGCGGAGTCGATCAAGGTGACCCGGCGGCAACTGGAGAGGTTATTCCGGCTGCACCTGAACGATACGCCGAGCAATTTCTATCTGCGGTTAAGGCTTGAGAAGGCGCGGCAATTGCTGCGCCAGACCGATATGAGCGTGCTCGAAGTCAGCATTGCCTGTGGTTTTGAATCACCGTCGTATTTCACCCGCAGTTATCGCGCGCGTTTCGCCCGCTGCCCCCGGGAAGACCGGCGTACCGCGCAGGCGTGAATGGTTTCAGCGACACCCTAGAACCCTGTGGGAGCGGGCTTGCCCGCGATGAGGCCAGCACATCCAACATTGTTATTGCCGGACACACCGCCATCGCGGGCAAGCCCGCTCCCACAGGTTCCAAGGTGATTTCGGGATTCGGGTTATTTCTTCACCAACGCCGAACACGCCGCCTTGTAAGCCTCATGCTGATATTTGTTCAACGTCCCCGGCAGCTCGAAATTGTGCTTCTTGGCCTGGGCATTGATCGTCTGCGGCGACAGCAGTGTCACCTCACAACCATCAAGCAACTGAAACACGCCCTCGATCTTGAACGTCGTCGGCCCACCGGCAAACTCGCCCTTTTTGCTGCGCTTTTTGATCGCGATCCGGTCCACCGAGTTTTCCCGCACAAACGACGCCACCTGCGCCGCAAACCGCCGCACGTTCGCCGCCTCGTCATCGTCATCCAGAGCAATCTTCTTCGTGGCGAGAGGGACGTGGCTCAACGTCGAACCGTCGAGCGCCGCCACGGCGATGATCGCTTCGCTGCCTTTGATTTCAATGCCGCAGATGTTCATGGGAATCCTTAGACTGGCTTAAGAGGTTCAGCTTACAGCTCAAACACTCACTCCTGCCCGATCGACTCCAAAAACTCCGACCGTTCATCACTCATCCGCGCGACACAATCATTCTGCGCAATGGTGAAAGCCTTGCTCCCCGCCGTTGCCGGGAACGCTTCCACCGCGCAATCCGCATCCCGCGTCTTCAACCATTGTTGCTGGGCGGTTTTCAGTTTGGCGGTGATGTCGGCCAGTTGCGTCGGGTTCTTGCCGTAGGCGGCCTGCATGCGTTCGTTGAGGCTGGCGTAGTTGTCCTTGAGCAGGTCTTCGGCGGTGCTGCGGCTGTAGGCGGAGCATTCCAGGGTCTGGATGTCGTTTTCCACCGCGTCGCACGGGTTGTTCTCGGATTCTTCGGCGGCGTGGGCGCCGGTCGCAATCAGTGCCAGGGCGAGGAAGATCGATTTCATTGGGGTCGCTCTAATCCGTTGGTAGGTGCAGGCTGCGGCAGATTCTGGCGCAAGCGCGCGGGCTTGAACAGCCAGCCGAGGAGGGCGGCTGACGACCCTTTGTCGCGGATTGACGCTTTCGGCAATTCCCCTGTCGTTTTTGCACCCGGTCGCCCCGGCACCGAGGCATATGCTGGCCCCAAAGCGCCGGCAGACGATTCGGCGCATGAATCGCCAATAAGGGGACGCCTGATGAGCCCAGCCGAATTACACGCCGACAGCATCGTTATCGACGGTCTGATCATTGCCAAATGGAACCGCGAGCTGTTCGAAGACATGCGCAAGGGCGGTCTGACGGCGGCCAACTGCACTGTGTCGGTGTGGGAAGGCTTTCAGGCGACCGTGAACAACATTGCTGCCAGCCAGAAACTGATCCGTGAGAACAGCGATCTGGTGATGCCGGTGCGCACCACCGCCGACATCCGTCGGGCCAAGGAGCAGGGCAAGACCGGCATTCTCTTCGGCTTCCAGAATGCCCACGCTTTCGAAGACCAGATCGGCTATGTCGAGGTGTTCAAGCAGCTCGGCGTTGGCATCGTGCAGATGTGCTACAACACCCAGAATCTGGTCGGCACCGGGTGCTACGAGCGTGATGGCGGCCTGTCAGGTTTCGGTCGCGAGATCGTTGCCGAGATGAACCGCGTCGGCGTCATGTGCGACCTGTCCCACGTCGGTTCCAAGACATCTGAAGAAGTCATTCTCGAATCGAAAAAACCGGTCTGCTACTCGCACTGCCTGCCGTCGGGTCTCAAAGAGCACCCGCGCAACAAGTCCGATGCCGAGCTGAAGTTCATTGCCGACCACGGCGGGTTTGTCGGCGTGACCATGTTCGCGCCGTTCCTCGCCAAGGGCATCGATTCGACCATCGACGATTACGCCGAAGCGATCGAATACACCATGAACATCGTTGGCGAAGACGCCATCGGTATCGGCACCGATTTCACTCAGGGTCACGGCCAGGACTTCTTCGAATACCTGACCCACGACAAGGGTTACGCCCGCCGCCTGACCAGCTTCGGCAAGATCATCAACCCCCTGGGCATCCGCACCGTCGGCGAATTCCCCAACCTCACCGAAACCCTGCTCAAGCGCGGCCATTCCGAGCGCGTGGTGCGCAAGATCATGGGCGAGAACTGGGTAAGCGTTCTTAAGAACGTCTGGGGCGAATAACGCTTTCTCAAGACCGCCGCCGATCTGCCCCCTCTCCTGCGGGAGAGGGTTGGGGTGAGGGCCGCGGCCAACACTGAACCATCATTTTTCTGGAGTTAAGTTTCCATGGCCAAGATCGCCCCGCAATTGCCTATCGAAGTCGACAGCGAGACCGGTGTCTGGACCTCCGACGCCCTGCCAATGCTGTATGTGCCGCGTCACTTTTTCGTCAACAACCACATGGGCATCGAGGAAGTGCTCGGCGCTGAAGCCTATGCCGAGATCCTCTACAAGGCCGGCTACAAATCCGCCTGGCACTGGTGTGAAAAGGAAGCCGAATGCCACGGCCTGGAGGGCGTCGCGGTGTTCGAACACTACATGAAGCGCCTGTCGCAGCGCGGCTGGGGCCTGTTCAAGATCCAGGACATCGACCTCGACAAGGGCACCGCCAGCGTCAAGCTCGAGCACTCGGCATTCGTCTATGTCTACGGCAAGGTCGGGCGCAAGGTCGATTACATGTTCACCGGCTGGTTCGCCGGCGCCATGGACCAGATTCTCGAAGCCCGTGGCAGCAAGATCCGTACTGTCGCCGAACAAGTCTACGGAGGCTCCGAAGAGGGCCACGATGACGGCTTGTTCATCGTCAAGCCGTTGTAAGCCGAGGACCGTGCCATGGCTTTCGAAGCAATGTTCCAGCCGATCCAGATCGGCAAACTGACCATCCGCAACCGCGTGCTCAGCACCGCGCACGCCGAGGTCTACGCGACTGACGGTGGCATGACCACCGACCGCTACGTCAAATACTACGAAGAGAAAGCCAAGGGCGGCATCGGCTTGGCGATCTGTGGCGGTTCGTCCGTGGTGGCGATCGACAGCCCGCAGGAATGGTGGAGCTCGGTCAATCTGTCCACCGACCGGATCATTCCGCACTTCCAGAATCTGGCCGACGCCATGCACAAGCATGGCGCCAAGATCATGATCCAGATTACCCACATGGGCCGGCGCTCGCGCTGGGACGGTTTCAACTGGCCGACCTTGATGTCGCCCTCGGGCATCCGTGAACCGGTGCACCGCGCCACTTGCAAAACCATCGAGCCGGAAGAAATCTGGCGGGTGATCGGCAACTACGCCCAGGCTGCGCGCCGGGCCAAGGCTGGTGGCCTCGATGGCGTCGAACTGTCGGCAGTGCACCAGCACATGATCGACCAGTTCTGGAGCCCGCGCGTCAACAAGCGTACCGATGAATGGGGCGGCACCTTCGAAGGGCGGATGAAGTTCGGCCTGGAAGTCCTGAAAGCCGTGCGCGCCGAGGTCGGTGACGACTTCTGCGTGGGCATGCGCCTGTGCGGTGACGAGTTCCACCCGGACGGCTTGTCCCACGAGGACATGAAGCAGATCGCCAAGTATTACGACGACACCGGCATGCTCGATTTCATCGGCGTGGTCGGCTCGGGTTGCGATACCCACAACACCTTGGCCAACGTTATTCCGAACATGAGTTATCCACCGGAGCCGTTCCTGCACCTGGCCGCCGGCATCAAGGAAGTGGTCAAGGTGCCGGTGTTGCACGCGCAGAACATCAAGGACCCGAACCAGGCCACGCGCATCCTTGAAGGCGGTTACGTCGACATGGTCGGCATGACCCGCGCGCACATCGCTGACCCGCACCTGATCGCCAAGATCAAGATGGGCCAGATCGACCAGATCAAGCAGTGCGTCGGCGCCAACTATTGCATCGACCGTCAGTATCAGGGTCTGGACGTGCTGTGCATTCAGAACGCCGCGACCTCCCGTGAATACATGGGCGTGCCGCACATCATCGAGAAATCCACCGGGCCGAAACGCAAGGTGGTGATCGTTGGTGCCGGCCCGGCCGGGATGGAAGCCGCACGCGTGGCTGCCGAGCGTGGCCACGACGTCACGCTGTTCGAGAAAAAAGACTTCATCGGCGGGCAGATCACCACCGCATCGAAAGCACCGCAGCGTGACCAGATCGCCGGCATCACCCGCTGGTTCCAGCTGGAACTGGCGCGGCTGAAAGTCGATCTGCGCCTGGGCACGGCGGCGGATGCCGACACCATCATGGACCTGCGTCCGGACGTGGTGGTGCTGGCGGTCGGCGGTCATCCGTACCTTGAGCAGAACGAGCACTGGGGCGCGGCCGAAGGGCTGGTGGTCAGCAGCTGGGACGTGCTCGACGGCAAGGTTGCGCCGGGCAAGAACGTGCTGGTCTACGACACCATTTGCGAGTTCACCGGCATGTCGGTCGCCGACTTCCTCGCCGACAAGGGCAGCCAGGTCGAGATCGTCACCGACGACATCAAACCGGGGGTGGCCATCGGCGGCACATCGTTCCCGACCTACTACCGCAGCATGTATCCGAAAGAAGTGATCATGACCGGCGACATGATGCTGGAGAAGGTCTACCGCGAAGGCGACAAGCTGATCGCGGTGCTGGAGAACGAATACACCGGCGCGAAAGAGGAACGGGTGGTCGATCAGGTGGTCGTCGAAAACGGCGTGCGCCCGGACGAGGAAATCTACTACGCCCTCAAGGACGGCTCGCGCAACAAGGGCCAGATCGACGTCGAAGCGCTGTTCGCGATCCAGCCGCAACCTTCGCTGAGCGAAGCGGGCGACGGCTACTTGCTGTTCCGCATCGGCGACTGTGTGGCGCAGCGTAATACCCACGCCGCGATCTATGACGCCCTGCGACTCTGCAAGGATTTCTAAGACACGTTAACTGATCGTTCCCACGCTCCGCGTGGGAATGCAACCAGGGACGCTCTGCGTCCTTTGTGACGCAGAGCGTCACGGGATTCATTCCCACGCAGAGCGTGGGAACGATCATCGAACGCCGTGTTTCTCCAGGCTGTCTGGTGGGAGCTTCACCATGTTGAACACCCTTCTTCCAATCCTGTTGTTCGCCTCCCTGGGCCTTGCGGTCCTCGGCGCGTTGCGGCGGATGAACATGTGGCGCCGGGGGCGGGCGGCGAAGGTCGATCTGCTCGGCGGTCTGCTGGCCATGCCCAAGCGCTACATGGTCGATCTGCACCACGTCGTCGCGCGGGACAAATACATTGCCAACACCCACGTCGCCACGGCGGGCGGTGCGGTGGCGTCGATTGTGCTGGCCATTCTGGTGCACGGTTTCGGCCTGCATAACCGCATCCTTGGCTACGCCTTGCTGCTGATGTCGGCGGTGATGTTTGTCGGCGCGATCTTCATGTATCTGCGCCGGGTCAATCCGCCTGCGCGTCTGTCGAAAGGCCCGTGGATGCGCCTGCCGAAAAGCCTGCTGGCCTTCTCCGCGTCGTTTTTCCTGGTGACCCTGCCGGTGGCGGGGATCCTGCCGGAAAACTTCGGCGGCTGGGTGCTCGCCGCCATCCTCGGTGTTGGCGTGCTGTGGGGCGTGTCGGAACTGTTCTTCGGCATGACCTGGGGCGGGCCGATGAAGCACGCCTTTGCCGGTGCGCTGCACCTGGCCTGGCACCGTCGCCCGGAACGTTTCGGCGGCGGGCGCTCGACCGGTTTGAAGCCACTGGATCTGAACAATCCCGATGCGCCGCTGGGCGTGGAAAAACCCAAGGATTTCACCTGGAACCAGTTGCTCGGTTTCGACGCCTGCGTGCAGTGCGGCAAGTGCGAAGCAGCGTGCCCGGCCTTCGCCGCCGGCCAGCCGCTGAACCCGAAAAAACTGATTCAGGACATGGTCGTCGGCCTCGCCGGCGGCACTGACGCGAAGTTCGCCGGCAGCCCGTATCCAGGCAAACCAATCGGCGAGCATGGCGGCAATCCGCACCAACCGATCGTCAACGGTCTGGTCGATGCCGAAACCCTGTGGTCGTGCACCACCTGCCGCGCCTGCGTCGAGGAATGCCCGATGATGATCGAGCACGTCGACGCGATCGTCGACCTGCGCCGGCACCTGACCCTGGAAAAAGGCGCGACGCCGAACAAGGGTGCCGAAGTTCTCGAGAACCTTATTGCAACCGACAACCCTGGCGGTTTCGCCCCGGGCGGGCGGATGAACTGGGCGGCGGATCTGAACCTCAATCTGCTCAGTGAGAAGAAATCCACCGACGTGCTGTTCTGGGTCGGCGACGGCGCCTTCGACATGCGCAACCAGCGCACCCTGCGCGCGTTCGTCAAAGTGCTGAAAGCGGCCAACATCGACTTCGCCGTGCTCGGCCTCGAAGAGCGCGACAGCGGCGATGTGGCGCGGCGTCTCGGCGACGAAGCGACGTTCCAGTTGCTGGCCAAGCGCAACATCCAGACGTTGGCCAAATACAGCTTCAACCGCATCGTCACCTGCGATCCGCACAGTTTCCATGTGCTGAAAAACGAGTACGGCGCCTTCGACGGCAACTATCTAGTGCAGCACCACAGCACCTACATGGCCGAGATCATTCAGGCCGGCGCGCTCAACCTCGGTCAGCACAAAGGCAACAGCGTGACCTATCACGATCCGTGCTACCTGGGCCGCTACAACGGCGAGTACGAAGCGCCGCGCGAAGTGCTGCGTGCCCTCGGCATCGAAGTCAAAGAGATGCAACGGTCCGGCTTCCGCTCACGCTGCTGCGGCGGCGGTGGCGGCGCGCCGATCACTGACATTCCGGGCAAGCAGCGCATCCCCGACATGCGCATGGAAGACATTCGCGAAACCGGCGCCGAGCTGGTGGCGGTGGGTTGTCCACAGTGCACGGCGATGCTCGAAGGCGTGGTCGAACCGCGTCCGCTGATCAAGGACATCGCCGAACTGGTGGCCGACGCGTTGCTTGAGGACGCCGCGCCAAGCAAGCCTGCCACCCCGGCCAAACGTGAACCTGCGGAGGTGCACTGATGAGCGACATTATCCGCCGCGACCCGCGCGCCGAATGGATTGCGCGCAACCGCCTGCATCCGCTGCACGCGGCGATGCAACCGGCGCAGCACAGCTGGATGGGGCCCAATGGCGTCATCCGCAAGAATCTGCACGGCATGGGTTTTATCGGCCCCAACGGCATCAAACGCATTGACCGCAGCGGCGCGCAGCAGGGTGGGGCGGTCAAACGCTCGGCTGCTGTTGAAGTGCAGTTGCCGCTGCATCAGGTATCGGCTCCGGCGTTCTACATCAGCGTGGTGCCGGATATGGTCGGCGGTCGCCTGAGCAGCCACGACCGCGATCTGCTCGGCCTCGCTCACCAACTGGCCGGCAGCGATGGTGCGGTGCTTGCTGTGGTGTTCGGCGAACACAAGGAAAGCGCTTTCGAAACCGCGGGCGTTGATCGCTTGCTGGTGCTTGAAGGCGAGGAATTCAGCGGTTATGCACCGGAACAACGGGTGCAGGGTTTGCGCGCTGTGGATAACCAATTCAATCCGCATCACTGGTTGCTGCCGGACAGCCGCAGCGGTGGCGGCGAACTCGGCCGGCGCTTTGCTGCAGCCTTGGGCGAGCGCCCGGCCACGCGGGTCTGGCAGGTCAAGGATCAGGAATGCATCGGCCGCGCCGGGGCCGGATTGCAAGACTTGGCGCGTCCAGTGGCGCGGTTGATTCTCGCCGCTGCCGAATGCGCGGAGCCGGTCAGCGAAACCCGTCACGAAGCGTTGCCAGTGGAGTTATCCACAAGCGTCGCGCGCAGCTTGTCGCGCATCGAAGATCTCGGCGCAGTGGCGGTAGATCCGGCGGCGATTCCGATGGCCGAAGCCGAGTTCATCTTCTCCGGCGGTAACGGCGTCAAGGACTGGCAGTTGTTCCACGAAACCGCCGCAGCCCTCGGCGCCACCGAAGGCGCTTCGCGGGTTGCGGTGGACGACGGCTTCATGGCCCGGGATCGCCAGGTGGGCGCGTCCGGCACCTGGGTCACTGCGCGGGTCTATGTGGCTGTGGGTATCTCTGGCGCGATTCAGCACCTGCAAGGCATTGGCGCCTGCGACAAAGTGGTGGCGATCAACCTCGATCCGGGTTGCGACATGATCAAGCGTGCCGACCTTTCGGTGATCGGCGAAAGCGCAGAGATTCTGCAAGCGTTGATCGAAGCGGTCGCTGCGTACCGCAACGAAGCCAAGCGCGATGCGGCTTAAGGAAACCCTATGAACACGAACGTTATCAGTCTGGTTTCAATCGGCGCTCACCCGACCTCGGGTCGGCCACGGCGCGCCGATCAGGATGCGCGCGCGGTGGAACTGGGCCTGCAACTGGCTGGGGATAACCTGCAAGTGCTGCACGCCGGTGATGTAGCCGAACCGGCCCTGCGCGCCTATTTGGGCATGGGCCTGGAACAGCTGCATGTGCTGGAACAACCCGCTGGCGCCGACGCCTTGCCGGCGCTGACCGCATACCTGCGCGATGCCGGAGCGCAAGTGGTGCTGACCGGTAGCCAGGCGGAAACCGGCGAAGGTTCAGGAATGTTGCCGTTCCTGCTGGCCGAAGGTCTGGGCTGGCCGCTGGTGGTGGGCCTGGCGCAGGTCGAATCGATCAATGATGGTTCAGCGCTGGTCCTGCAAGCGTTGCCGCGCGGCCAGCGACGGCGCTTGAAGGTCAAACTGCCGTTTCTGGCCACTGTGGATAACGCCGCGCCGAAGCCTCGGCAGAGCGCGTATGGCCCGGCACGACGGGGCGAATTGGCCGCCGATGACGTTGAAGTGGTGGAGGACCAATTGTTGGCCGTCGCCACACTGCAGCCGGCCAAGCCACGGCCCAAGCGCTTGAAGGTGATCAAGGCCAAGAGCGGCGCCGACCGGATGAAGGCCGCGACGGCCAAGGCCAGTGGCGGCGGGGGGCAGGTGCTTAAAGGCGTCACCGCACAGGCTGGGGCGGAGGCGATTCTGAAGCTGCTGATTGAAGAGGGCGTTGTCCGCTGAAAAGCCCCTCACCCTAGCCCTCTCCCTGAGGGAGAGGGGACCTACCGCGGCGAATTGGCCAAGTACACCGACCTGCGACATGGCGGTGGCCTTGGTCTGGCCAAGCCTGAGATCAATACAATGTTTCAGGTCGATGCAAACTCTTCAGTCGACGCGGTCGACCCCCTCTCCCTCTGGGAGAGGGCTGGGGAGAGGGCAAACAGCTTACCCACAATCCCTGTTGGCCAAGCTGTGGATAACGTGTTCGCCCTTGCTCGTACCCCACGCCATTCAAGCCTTCCAGCCATAAGATCAAAAAACGATCAGCGTAACTCACGGATTTCTCGGGCTTTTCCCTCCGTATAAATCGACAAGTTGCCCCCAATCTCTGTTGGCGCTTCTGTGGATAAGATGTTCGCTCTCAGCTGTAGGCCATATGGAGCAGGGCTTACATGGGTTTGATTAATTATTGATCAAATGTGCTTCCCGGGCGCCGAGAGCTGTTAAGACGAAGGTGTTTTCCCCAGCCGTAGGTGTTTTCCACAGAAGATTGAAAGTTGTCCCCGATCTCTGTTGGCGCTTCTGTGGATAACGTGTTCGCTACCCGCTGGAGGCCTTGGAAAACGTGGTCTGCATGGCGTTGATCAAAAAACGACCGATCGTTTTCAGAAACTGTGATTCAGAATAAGTCACGGTTTTTCTTTGCAAATCAGCAAGATATTTTTTGACTCATCCGCAGTTACCCCCATTTGCTGTGGGCGGGTATGTGGATAACTTGTTTGCGGAAGGCTGGAGGGCTTGATGGGTATGGGGGCGGGGGTGATTGGTCGGAAATTGATCAACTGAAAGATGTAGCGTGGGTCAGGACGCCTTCGCGAGCAAGCTCGCTCCCACAGGGGAATGCATTCCACCTGTAGGAGCTGCCGCAGGCTGCGATCTTTTGCTCTTGATCAGCCCTGAACCGGAACGCCTTTGAGGTAAGGCGCAGGCTCGGCCCCGAGGTTGTTCAACATGCGCTCGCTGTACCAATCGACGAAGTTGACCACGCCGAATTCATAGGTTTTGGAGTAAGGCCCAGGCTGGTAAGCGGTGGAGTTGATCCCGCGCTGGTTTTCCTCAGCCAGACGGCGGTCCTGATCGTTGGTCGCGTCCCACACCTGGCGCATGCGCTCGACGTCGTAATCGACACCTTCCACCGCATCCTTGTGCACCAGCCACTTGGTGGTGACCATGGTTTCCTGGGCACTGATTGGCCACACGGTGAAGACTATGATGTGGTCGCCCATGCAGTGGTTCCACGAGTGCGGCAGGTGCAGGATGCGCATCGAGCCCAGATCGGGGTTCTTGATGCGGCCCATCAGTTTGGCGCAGCCCTGTTTGCCGTCGAGCGTCATCGACACGGTGCCCTTGAGCAGCGGCATGCGCACGATACGGTTGCGCAAGCCGAAACTGGCGTGGGCGTAAGGGATCTTTTCCGCTTCCCAGGCAGCGGCGGAGGCGGCGACGTGATCCTTGAACGCCTGATCGGCGCGCGGGTCGGTGACGTCGTCCCACTCCAGCAGGGTTTTCAACAGTTCCGGGTGCGACGCGTTGCAGTGGTAGCACTCGCGGTTGTTTTCCAGCACCAGTTTCCAGTTGGCTTTCTCCATCAAGGTGGTGGTAATCGCCACCTTGGTGTTCTCCATGTCGTACGGTTCCATGTAATGGTTGAGCGTCGACAGGAAGTCATCGATGGCCGGCGGGTTCTCCGCCAGGCTGATGAAGATGTAGCCGCCAGCGGTTTTCACGTTCACCGGTTTCAGGCCGTATTGCTTCATGTCGAAGTCGGCGCCCATCTCGGTGCCGGCGAACAGCAGGCGACCGTCCAGTTCGTAAGTCCACTGGTGGTAATGGCAGACCAGTTTGGCGACTTTGCCTTTATCACTGGTGCACAGGCGCGAGCCACGGTGACGGCAGACGTTGTGGAACGCGTGCACCACGCCCTCGGCGCCGCGAATGACGATGATCGGGTTCTTGCCGACCTGCAGGGTCAGATAGTTGCCCTTGGCCGGGATCTCGCAGGTCATGCCGGCGATCAACCATTCCTTCTGGAAGATCTCCTGCATATCGATATCGAACAGACGTTCATCGCTGTAGAACGGCTGTGGCAGCGAAAAAGTGCGCTCGCGCTCCTGAAGCATTTGTGCGGTGGCCTTGCGTGCGGGTTCCAGCGGATCGCCCAGGCTGATTTTTGCGGTGACGTCCATCGATGTAATCCTCATGGCCCTCTGCGTGGCCGGCGAAAGTGGCTGATCAGGTGTGCTGCAAAACGGTTGCTACGCAAGGTGTAAAGAAGTCGTCTTGTGTTGGGCGAGTGTGGGGCCGGCGCTGGGGGGAACCTTATCCATGCGCGACATGGCGCAATCTGTTCCCGACGCGCAAGCCCCGGTGTTCAAGGGCTGGTCGCGATAAGTATGTCAATGTCGCGGATAGGTAAACGCGCGGTCTGCGCTATACGCAGAATCGCCGACAAGAGGCCGACAGTCGGCCGTGGAGAACAGCATGTCCAACAGCTTCCTGAATCCGGTCACCACCCAGACCTGGGCCAATGGCCGACACATTGTCCGTTGCGTCAAAGTCATCCAGGAAACCTGGGATGTGCGCACCTTCTGCTTTATGGCCGACCAGCCGATCCTGTTCTTCTTCAAGCCGGGGCAGTTCGTCACCCTGGAGCTGGAAATCGAAGGCCAGCCGATCATGCGCTCGTACACGATTTCCAGCTCGCCGTCGGTGCCGTACAGCTTTTCGGTGACGATCAAACGCGTGCCGGGCGGCAAGGTCTCGAACTGGTTGCACGACACTTTGCATGAAGGTCAGGAGCTGGCGGTGCACGGCCCGGTCGGGCTGTTCAACGCGATCGACTTCCCGAGCCCGAAGGTCCTGTATCTGAGCGGTGGCGTCGGCATCACCCCGTGCATGTCGATGGCGCGCTGGTTCTACGACACCAACGCCAACGTCGACATGACTTTCGTGCACAGCGCGCGGTCGCCGAAAGACATCATTTACCACCGCGAACTCGAGCACATGGCGTCGCGGATCGACAACTTCAGCCTGCACCTGATCTGCGAAAAACACGGCCTCGGTGAGCCATGGGCCGGTTATCGCGGTTACCTGAACCACAAGATGCTCGAACTTATGGTTCCGGACTTCCTCGAACGCGAAGTGTTCTGCTGCGGCCCGACGCCATACATGACTGCGGTCAAACGCCTGCTGGAAGCGGCCGGCTACGACATGTCGCGCTACCACGAAGAATCCTTCGGCGCCACGCCACCCGAGGCCCGCGCCGACGCGGTGGAACAGGCCGAACAAGCCGCCGATGCGCCGGAAATCGACGCCGCGGATCTGCACCAGGTCGAATTCACCGCGTCCGGCAAGAGCATCCGCGTCGGCCCGGGCGAAACCGTCCACGCGGCAGCCGCCAAACTCGGCCTGATGATCCCTAAGGCCTGCGGCATGGGCATTTGCGGGACATGCAAGGTGATGAAACTGGGCGGCGAAGTGGAGATGGAGCACAACGGCGGGATTACCGAGGACGATGAGGCGGAAGGGTTTATCTTGTCGTGCTGCAGCGTGCCGAAGGGGGATGTGCGGATTGAGTTCTGAGGCTTTTATGATCGTTCCCACGCTCCGCGTGGGAATGCCGCCCGGGACGCTCCGCGTCCCATTTCAATACCAGCGCTGAACCTCGATCATACCCTCGATTCCCGCGTAGTCCCTGGCACTCGAATAACGCCAATGCTCCGGTAAATCCACATATCCGCGTTTCACCGGGTTGTTGTGGATGTATTCAAGTTTCTGGCGCATCACAGATTCGCTGTAGACCATTTCCGCGTGCGTGCCTTCTTGCCACAGTTGATACACCCGGTCCTGCTTATGCGCGCGTTTGCTGAAGCGCAGGCGCTGCAAGGCTTTGTCGGCGCCTTTTGTTTGCAAGTCATTGATGATTTGTCGCGCGGTGAAGGACTTGAACTGGCTGAGGCATTTGCTCAGATCGGGTGCTTGGGCGACGAAGTGCAGGTGGTTTTCCAGAATCACGTAGCCGTATAGCTTCAAGTCATGATGAGCCTGTTGATATCGCCAGCAGTTGAGCAGGTGCTCAACGATGTACGGGCGAATGAATAACGGCAACCACTCCATTACGGTGCAGGTCAGGAAATGCGGTTTGTCGGTTTCGGTAATCGTGTAGCGGCTGCGGCCCATGGGATTCTTCCTTGAATCTTGCGGTGCGAATGAGATGGAACGCGGAGCGTCCCGGGATGCGTTACCACGCAGAGCGTGGGAACGATCAGGGTGAGGCCGGAGTAGGGAACGTGCTAGAAGAGACGTCTGCAACTACAGTGGGAAAAGTCATTCCCGACCGAAGATCGTTCCCACGCTCTGCGTGGGAATGCAGCCACTGACGCTCTGCGTCATAGCGGTTTTCAGCTTGTCGCCAAGGGTGAAGCTGGAACGCGGAGCGTCCCTGGAGGCATTCCCACGCGGAGCGTGGGAACGATCAGGGTGGGGCAGATGTGGAGATAAAGATCGTTCCCACGCTCTGCGTGGGAATGCAGCCACTGACGCTCTGCGTCATAGCGGTTTTCAGCCTGTCGCCAAGGGTGAAGCTGGAACGCGGAGCGTCCCGGGAGGCATTCCTTTGCTGCGCGTGGGGACGATCAATGCGGTGGGAATCAGGGCGACATGACCTCGCGAATATCGCGCGCCAGTTCGCGTACGCGCTCTTCGTCGGTGTCCCAGGAGCACATGAAACGTGCGCCGCCCTTGCCGATGAAGGTGTAGAAGCGCCAGTTCTTTGCAGTCAACGCAGCGATGGCCGGCTCCGAGAGTTGCAGGAACACGCCGTTGGCCTGCACCGGGAACATCAGTTCGACGCCGGGAATGTCGCTGACCAGTTCTGCCAGCAGTTGCGCGCAGTGGTTGGCGTGGCGGGCGTATTTGAGCCAAGCGTCGTTTTCCAGAATGCCGACCCACGGTGCCGACAAAAAGCGCATTTTCGACGCCAGTTGCCCGGCCTGCTTGCAGCGGTAGTCGAAGTCTTCGGCCAGTTTGTGGTTGAAGAACAGGATCGCTTCACCCACCGCCATGCCGTTTTTCGTGCCGCCGAAGCACAGCACGTCGACGCCGGCTTTCCAGGTCAGGTCGGCGGGCGAGCAGCCGAGGAATGCGCAGGCGTTGGAGAACCGCGCGCCGTCCATGTGCAGATGCAGGCCCAGCTCCTTGCAGGTTGCGCTGATGGCGCGGACTTCTTCCGGGGTATAGACGCTGCCGACTTCAGTGGCTTGAGTCAGGGTCACCACGCGCGGTTTCGGGTAGTGGATGTCCTGACGCTTGAGCGCGACTTCGCGGATCGATTGCGGGGTGATCTTGCCATTTTCAGTGCCGGCGATCAGCAGCTTGGAGCCATTGGAGAAGAATTCCGGAGCGCCGCATTCGTCGGTTTCGACGTGGGCGGTTTCCGAGCAGATCACGCTGTGGTAACTCTGGCACAGCGACGACAGGGCCAGCGAGTTGGCGGCGGTGCCGTTGAAGGCGAAGAACACTTCGCAGTCGGTTTCGAACAGTTTGCGGAAATGATCCGCCGCGCGGGCGGTCCATTCATCGTCGCCGTAAGCGCGCTGGTGGCCGTGGTTGGCCTGTTCCATGGCAGCCCAGGCTTCCGGGCAGATACCGGAATAGTTGTCGCTGGCGAATTGTTGGCTCTTGTCGGTCATGGCCGGCTTCCGTAATCGAGACTCTTGTGAAGGCTCGTGGTCAATGAGGATGCGCACTTTACCGAAGATCTTCCGGGGAGCACATGCGATGTCGGGTGGGGAAAATTACCAGTTTATGGGCCGATTATGCACCTGAGCCAACGCGACGGCGCCCTGGATCTGCTCAAATGGCTGGCGTTGCTGAGCATGTTGCTCGATCACCTGCGATATGTCGGCTTCTCCGCCGATTGGTTGTATGTGCCCGGGCGATTGGCGTTTCCATGGTTTTGCCTGGCGATGGCGGCGAATCTGGCTCGGGAGGGTTCGCGCAAGATGGAATGGCGCTATCTGGGCTGGCTGTTGCTGTTCAGTGCAATCAGCGAAGTCCCTTATCGCTTTTATATCCCCAACCCTGACACGTTCAACGTGATGCCGACGCTGGCGCTGGGCTTGCTGGTGGCGCGTGGCTGGCAGGATTCAGCATTGGTGGCGCGATTGCTCGCACTGGCCGCGCTGGTGGTTGCGGCGGTTTTTTCAGAACGACTGATGTTCGGTTTCTTCGGCGTATTGTTGCCGTTGGCGATGCTGCTGGTGTTCCGCCGACCCTGGTATTTCAGCCCGTTGCCGGGGCTGGTGTGTCTGGCGGCGAACCAATGGCAGGTGCTGCTCGAATCGGCGCGTTTCGGCAACAGCGTGGCGATTCTCGGCCTGGCGACATGTCTGTTTGCGCCGATGCTGGGAATGTTCTTGTTGCGACATGGGCGACATCTGCAGCCACCACCGATGCGGCGCTGGGCGTATGCGCTGTATCCCGCGCATTTCCTCCTGCTGCTACTTATCCGCCAGCTCGCCGCTTAACCCTGTGGGAGCTGGCTTGCCAGCGATAGCGGTGGTTCAGCCACCATCCATGCCAGATGTGCCGCCGCCATCGCTGGCAAGCCAGCTCCCACAAGGTCATTTCCAGCCATGTCGTAAACGCACCTTTGCGTGGCGTCCGCAGGCATTTGAGCTGTCTGTGCCGGTCATACCATCGCATCAAAGGGCACTGCCATCATTGCCAGTGCCTTACCGAGACGAATGGCGCACAGATGCCGCTGGGAGAGACGCGATGTTCAGCAAGCAAGACCAGATCCAGGGTTACGACGATGCACTGCTGGCGGCGATGAATGCCGAGGAGCAACGTCAGGAAGATCACATCGAGCTGATCGCGTCGGAGAACTACACCAGCAAGCGCGTCATGCAGGCGCAAGGCAGCGGCCTGACCAACAAATACGCCGAAGGCTATCCGGGCAAGCGCTACTACGGCGGCTGCGAGCATGTGGATAAAGTCGAAGCGCTGGCCATCGAACGCGCCAAGCAACTGTTCGGTGCCGACTATGCCAACGTCCAGCCGCACTCCGGCTCCTCGGCCAACAGCGCCGTGTACCTGGCGCTGATCCAGCCGGGTGACACCATCCTCGGCATGAGCCTGGCCCACGGCGGTCACCTGACCCACGGCGCGAAAGTGTCGTCCTCGGGCAAGCTCTACAACGCCGTGCAGTACGGCATCAACACCGACACCGGGCTGATCGACTACGACGAAGTCGAGCGTCTGGCGGTCGAGTGCAAACCGAAAATGGTCGTTGCCGGTTTCTCCGCTTACTCGAAGACTCTGGACTTCCCGCGCTTCCGTCAGATCGCCGACAAGGTCGGTGCGCTGCTGTTTGTCGACATGGCGCACGTCGCCGGTCTGGTCGCTGCTGGCCTGTATCCGAATCCGCTGCCGTACGCCGACGTGGTCACCACCACCACGCACAAGACCCTGCGCGGTCCGCGTGGTGGGTTGATCCTGGCCAAGTCCAACGAAGAGATCGAGAAGAAGCTCAACGCCGCCGTTTTCCCCGGCGCCCAGGGCGGCCCGCTGATGCACGTCATCGCCGGTAAAGCGGTGTGCTTCAAGGAAGCGCTGGAGCCTGGCTTCAAGGCTTATCAGCAACAAGTGATCGACAACGCCCAGGCGATGGCCAGCGTGTTCATCAAGCGTGGCTACGATGTGGTCTCCGGCGGCACCGACAACCATCTGTTCCTGGTCAGCCTGATCCGTCAGGGCCTGACCGGCAAGGACGCCGACGCCGCGCTGGGCCGCGCGCACATCACGGTGAACAAGAACGCCGTGCCGAACGACCCGCAGTCGCCGTTCGTGACCTCGGGCCTGCGCATCGGCACCCCGGCGGTGACCACGCGCGGCTTCAAGGTCAGCCAGTGCGAAACCCTCGCCGGCTGGATCTGCGACATCCTCGACAACCTCGGCGACGCCGATGTCGAGGCCAATGTCGCCCAGCAGGTCTCGGCCCTGTGCGCAGACTTCCCGGTTTATCGCTGAGTCGGTTTTGGAGTAATGACTATGCAACGCTATTCCGGCTTCGGCCTGTTCAAACACTCGCTCAGCCACCACGAGAACTGGCAGCGCATGTGGCGCACGCCCACCCCGAAAAAAGTCTACGACGTGGTCATCGTCGGCGGCGGCGGGCACGGCCTGGCGACGGCCTACTATCTGGCCAAGGAGCACGGCATCACCAATGTCGCCGTGGTCGAGAAAGGCTGGCTGGGCGGCGGTAACACCGCGCGCAACACCACCATCGTGCGTTCCAACTACCTGTGGGACGAGTCGGCGCACCTCTACGAACACGCGATGAAATTGTGGGAAGGCCTGTCGCAGGATCTCAACTACAACGTGATGTTCTCCCAGCGTGGCGTCTACAACCTGTGCCACACCCTGCAGGACATCCGTGATTCCGAGCGTCGGGTCAGTGCCAACCGCCTCAACGGCGTCGACGGCGAATTGCTCGACGCCAAGCAGGTTGCGGACGAGATTCCGTACCTGGACTGCTCGAAAAACACCCGCTACCCGATCATGGGCGCGACCGTGCAGCGTCGCGGCGGCGTCGCCCGTCACGATGCCGTGGCGTGGGGCTTCGCCCGTGCCGCCGATGCCTTGGGCGTGGACCTGATCCAGCAGACCGAAGTGATCGGTTTCCGCAAGGAAAACGGCGTGTGCATCGGCGTTGAAACCAACAAGGGTTTCATCGGCGCCAAACGCGTCGGCGTGGTGACGGCCGGTAACTCCGGGCACATGGCCAAGCTTGCCGGTTTCCGCCTGCCGATCGAATCCCACCCGCTGCAGGCGCTGGTGTCCGAGCCGATCAAACCGATTATCGACAGCGTGATCATGTCCAACGCCGTGCACGGTTACATCAGCCAGTCCGACAAGGGCGACCTGGTGATCGGCGCCGGTATCGACGGCTACAACGGCTACGGCCAGCGTGGTTCGTACCCGGTAATCGAACACACCATCCAGGCCATCGTCGAGATGTTCCCGGTGTTGTCCCGCGTACGCATGAACCGCCAGTGGGGCGGCATCGTCGACACCACCCCGGACGCGTGCCCGATCATCTCGAAAACGCCGGTACCAAACATGTTCTTCAACTGCGGTTGGGGCACCGGTGGCTTCAAGGCTACACCCGGCTCGGGCAACGTGTTTGCCGCGAGTCTGGCCAAGGGTGAAATGCACCCGCTGGCCGCACCGTTTTCCATTGACCGTTTCCACAACGGCGCGCTCATCGACGAACACGGCGCTGCTGCCGTCGCCCACTAACAGGAGAAATCCCTATGTTGCACATCTTCTGTCCTCACTGCGGCGAACTGCGCTCCGAAGAGGAATTCCACGCATCCGGTCAGGCGCACATCCCGCGTCCGCTGGATCCGAACGCCTGCACCGATGAAGAGTGGGGCGACTACATGTTCTTTCGCGATAACCCGCGCGGTCTGCACCATGAGTTGTGGGACCACGTTGCCGGTTGCCGCCAGTACTTCAACGTCACTCGCGATACCGTCACCTACGAGATTCTCGAGAGCTACAAGATCGGCGAGAAGCCGCAATTCACCGACAAGGCTGGCGCTGCGAAAACAGCCACGACGGCGCTGGGAGAGAAGGTATGAGCCAGACCAATCGCCTGTCCAACGGTGGACGGATCGACCGCAACAAAGTGCTGAGCTTCACCTTCAACGGCCAGACCTACAAAGGCTATGAAGGCGACTCGCTGGCCGCTGCCCTGATCGCCAACGGCGTCGACATCATCGGCCGCAGCTTCAAGTATTCGCGCCCTCGCGGCATCTTCGCGGCTGGTTCCGAAGAGCCGAACGCGGTGCTGCAGATCGGTGCTACCGAAGCCACGCAGATTCCCAACGTGCGCGCCACGCAACAGGCGTTGTATCAGGGCCTGGTCGCCACCAGCACCAATGGCTGGCCGAGCGTCAACAACGACATGATGGGGATTCTCGGCAAGGTCGGCGGCAAGCTGATGCCGCCGGGTTTCTACTACAAAACCTTCATGTACCCGCAATCGTTCTGGATGACTTACGAGAAGTACATCCGTAAGGCTGCCGGCCTCGGCCGTTCGCCGACCGAGAACGATCCGGACACCTACGACTACATGAATCAGCACTGCGACGTGCTGATCGTCGGTGCCGGCCCGGCCGGTCTCGCCGCTGCCCTGGCCGCTGCGCGCAGCGGTGCCCGTGTGATTCTGGCCGATGAGCAGGAAGAGTTCGGCGGCAGCCTGCTTGATTCCCGCGAAAGCCTCGACGGCAAACCGGCGATGGAATGGGTTGCCAGCGTCATCGCTGAATTGAAGAACACCCCGGACGTGCTGCTGTTGCCGCGCGCCACGGTCAACGGTTACCACGACCACAACTTCCTGACCATTCACGAACGCCTCACCGATCACCTCGGTGACCGCGCGCCGATCGGACAGGTGCGGCAGCGCATCCACCGTGTCCGCGCCAAGCGTGTGGTACTGGCGACCGGCGCCCACGAGCGTCCGCTGGTCTACGGCAACAACGACGTGCCGGGCAACATGCTCGCCGGTGCGGTGTCGACTTACGTGCGTCGTTATGGCGTAGCGCCAGGCAAGAAACTGGTGCTGTCGACCAACAACGATCACGCCTATCGCGTCGCTCTGGATTGGCTCGATGCCAGTCTGCAAGTGGTAGCGATCGCTGATGCACGCAGCAATCCGCGCGGTGCATTGGTCGAAGAAGCGCGCGCCAAAGGCATTCGCATCCTCACCGGCAGCGCGGTCATTGAAGTGCGTGGCAGCAAGCGCGTGACCGCTGCACGCGTCGCCGCGATTGACGTAAAGGCCCACGCCGTGACCAGTCCGGGCGAATGGCTCGACTGCGATCTGGTTGCCAGCTCCGGCGGTTACAGCCCGGTGGTTCACCTGGCTTCGCACCTCGGTGGCAAACCGGTCTGGCGTGAAGACATTCTCGGTTTCGTACCGGGCGAAGCACCGCAGAAGCGCGTGTGCGTCGGTGGCATCAATGGCGTCTACGCGCTCGGCGATTCGCTGGCCGACGGTTTTGAAGGTGGCGTGCGCGCTGCTGCCGAAGCCGGTTTCCAGACCGTCGAAGGCGTGTTGCCGAAAGCCCTGAGCCGTCTCGAAGAGCCGACCCTGGCGCTGTTCCAGGTGCCGCACGAGAAAAACTCGGCGCGTGCACCGAAGCAATTCGTCGACTTCCAGAACGACGTCACCGCCGGTGGCATCGAACTGGCGACCCGCGAAGGTTTCGAGTCGGTCGAGCACGTCAAACGCTATACCGCGCTAGGCTTCGGCACCGATCAGGGCAAGCTCGGCAACGTCAACGGTCTGGCCATTGCCGCCCGGTCGCTGAACGTGACCATCCCGCAGATGGGCACCACCATGTTCCGTCCGAACTACACGCCGGTGACCTTCGGCGCCGTGGCCGGTCGGCATTGCGGGCACATCTTCGAACCGGTGCGCTACACCGCGCTGCATGCCTGGCACGTGAAGAACGGCGCCGAGTTTGAAGACGTCGGTCAGTGGAAGCGTCCATGGTACTTCCCGAAAAACGGTGAAGACCTGCACGCGGCGGTCAAGCGCGAATGCAAAGCCGTGCGCGACAGCGTCGGCCTGCTCGATGCCTCGACCCTCGGCAAGATCGACATCCAAGGCCAGGATGCCCGCGAGTTCCTCAACCGCGTGTACACCAACGCCTGGACCAAGCTCGACGTGGGCAAGGCGCGCTACGGTCTGATGTGCAAGGAAGACGGCATGGTCTTCGACGACGGTGTGACCGCGTGTCTGGCCGACAACCATTTCGTCATGACCACCACCACCGGCGGCGCCGCGCGCGTACTGCAGTGGCTGGAGCTGTACCACCAGACCGAATGGCCGGAACTGAAGGTGTACTTCACGTCGGTCACCGACCACTGGGCGACCATGACCCTCTCCGGGCCGAACAGCCGCAAGCTGCTCAGCGCCGTGACCGACATCGATCTGAGCAACGAAGCCTTCCCGTTCATGACCTGGAAAGAAGGTCTGGTCGGCGATGTGCCGGCGCGGGTGTTCCGTATCTCGTTCACCGGTGAGCTGTCGTACGAAGTCAACGTGCAGGCCGATTATGCGATGGGCGTACTGGAGAAAATCGTCGAGGCCGGCAAGCAGTACAACCTGACGCCGTACGGCACCGAAACCATGCACGTGCTGCGGGCCGAGAAGGGCTTCATCATCGTCGGCCAGGACACCGACGGCTCGATGACCCCGGACGACCTGAACATGGGCTGGTGTGTCGGTCGCACCAAACCGTTCTCGTGGATCGGCCAGCGCGGCATGAACCGTGAAGATTGCGTGAAAGATCAGCGCAAACAATTGGTGGGTCTCAAGCCGATCGATCCGACCAAATGGCTGCCGGAAGGCGCGCAACTGGTGTTCAACACCAAGCAGGCGATCCCGATGACCATGGTCGGCCACGTCACCTCGAGTTACGCGCACAACTCCCTCGGTTATTCGTTTGCCATGGGCGTGGTCAAGGGCGGTCTCAAGCGCATGGGCGAGCGGGTGTTCGCACCGCTGGCCGATGGCAGCGTGATCGAGGCGGAAATCGTTTCTTCGGTGTTCTTCGATCCGAAGGGTGAGCGGCAGAACATCTGACACTGATCGTTCCCACGCTCCGCGTGGGAATGCATCCCGGGACGCTCCGCGTCCCAAGAGCGGACGCAGAGCGTCCATGGCGGCATTCCCACGCAGAGCGTGGGAACGATCAATACAAGAAGGTGCTTTATGACCACAGCCAATGTTTACCAGCAACGCCCGACCACCGGCGCCCGTGCCGAGTCGTCGCTGCACCATGCCGACCTCGCCAGCCTGGTCGGCAAGGGCCGCAAGAACGCCGGCGTGATCGTGCGTGAGAAAAAACTCCTCGGCCACCTGACCATTCGTGGCGATGGCCACGATGCAGCCTTCGCGGCCGGTGTGCACAAGGCGCTTGGCATTGAATTGCCCGGCGCGCTGAGCGTGATCGTCAAAGGCGAAACCAGCCTGCAATGGATGGGCCCGGACGAGTGGCTGCTGATCGTGCCAAGCGGCGAAGAATTCGCCGCCGAGCAGAAACTGCGTGAAGCGCTGGGCGATCTGCACATTGCCATCGTCAACGTCAGCGGCGGCCAGCAGATCCTCGAACTGAGCGGGCCGAACGTGCGCCAGGTGCTAATGAAATCCACCAGCTATGACGTGCACCCGAACAACTTCCCGGTCGGCAAAGCGGTGGGCACGGTGTTCGCCAAATCGCAGCTGATGATTCGTCATACCGCCGAAGACACCTGGGAACTGCTGATCCGTCGCAGCTTCTCGGATTACTGGTGGTTGTGGTTGCAGGATGCTTCGGCCGAGTACGGCCTCAGCGTTCAGGCCTGAAAGATCAAAAGCTACCCCCTCACCCCAGCCCTCTCCCCCAAGGGGGAGAGGGGAAAGGGAGCAGATAGATGATCGTTCCCACGCTCCGCGTGGGAATGCATCCCGGGACGCTCCGCGTCCCAAGAGCGGACGCAGAGCGTCCATGGCGGCATTCCCACGCAGAGCGTAGGAACGATCAGAGGAAAAAATATGAGCCGCGCCCCAGACACATGGATTCTGACCGCCGACTGCCCCAGCGTCCTCGGCACGGTGGACGCGGTCACGCGTTTTCTGTTCGAGCAGGGCTGTTATGTCACCGAGCACCACTCGTTCGATGACCGCCTCTCGGGGCGCTTCTTCATTCGCGTGGAATTCCGTCAGCCTGATGGTTTCGACGAACAATCTTTCCGCGCAGGTTTGGCCGAGCGCGGACAGGCGTTCGGCATGCTCTTCGAGCTGACCGCGCCCAACTACCGGCCGAAAGTGGTGATCATGGTTTCCAAGGCCGATCACTGCCTCAACGACTTGCTCTACCGCCAGCGCATCGGCCAGTTGTCGATGGACGTGGCCGCGGTGGTGTCCAACCATCCGGATCTCAAGCCGTTGGCCGACTGGCACCAGATTCCCTACTACCATTTCCCTCTCGACCCCAATGACAAACCGGCGCAGGAGCGTCAGGTCTGGCAGGTGATCGAAGAGGCCGGTGCCGAACTGGTGATCCTCGCCCGCTACATGCAGGTGCTGTCGCCGGAGCTGTGCCGCAAGCTCGACGGCAAGGCGATCAACATTCATCACTCCCTGCTGCCGGGCTTCAAGGGCGCCAAGCCGTATCACCAGGCCTACAACAAGGGCGTGAAACTGGTGGGCGCGACGGCGCATTACATCAACAACGATCTCGATGAAGGGCCGATCATCGCCCAGGGCGTTGAGGCGGTGGATCACAGTCATTATCCCGAGGACCTGATTGCCAAGGGCCGGGATATCGAAGGCCTGACCTTGGCGCGGGCGGTCGGGTATCACATCGAAAGAAGGGTGTTCCTGAACGCCAACAGAACCGTCGTTCTCTAGATCGCTTTCGCGAGCAGGCTCGCTCCCACAGGGGTATGCATTCCAATGTGGG
>NZ_JAPCIK010000053.1:0-17578 GCF_025910115.1 Pseudomonas sp. RG1 | reverse complement strand
CCATAACAAACAACGCAAGACCAACAAGCAATACCCGAGCACTCAACGCGCTGCCCAACCGGGGCAACGCAGTTCCATAAAAACAACAGCGAGGTGAAAGCATGTCTGGCAATCGTGGTGTGGTGTATCTCGGCGCTGGCAAGGTCGAAGTACAGAAAATCGACTATCCGAAAATGCAGGACCCGCGTGGTCGCAAGATCGAGCACGGGGTCATTCTCAAAGTGGTTTCCACCAACATCTGCGGCTCCGACCAGCACATGGTGCGCGGCCGAACCACGGCGCAGACCGGTCTGGTGCTGGGTCACGAAATCACCGGCGAGGTGATCGAAAAGGGCTCTGACGTCGAAAACCTGAAGATCGGCGATCTGGTCTCCGTACCGTTCAACGTAGCTTGCGGGCGCTGCCGTTCCTGCAAGGAGCAACACACCGGCGTCTGCCTGACCGTCAACCCGGCCCGTGCCGGCGGCGCATACGGTTACGTCGACATGGGTGACTGGACCGGTGGCCAGGCCGAATACGTGCTGGTGCCGTACGCCGACTTCAACCTGCTGAAACTGCCGGATCGCGACAAGGCCATGGAGAAAATCCGCGACCTGACCTGCCTCTCCGACATCCTCCCGACCGGTTACCACGGCGCGGTTACTGCCGGCGTTGGCCCGGGCAGCTCCGTGTACATTGCCGGCGCCGGCCCGGTCGGTCTGGCCGCTGCCGCTTCCGCACGTTTGCTCGGTGCGGCGGTGGTGATTGTCGGCGACGTCAACACCATCCGCCTGGCCCACGCCAAGGCCCAGGGTTTTGAGGTCGTCGACCTGTCCAAGGACACCCCGCTGCACGAACAGATCGCCGCGCTGCTGGGCGAGCCGGAAGTCGACTGTGCGGTGGACTGCGTCGGTTTCGAAGCCCGCGGCCACGGCCACGACGGCGTCAAGGCCGAAGCCCCGGCCACGGTGCTCAACTCACTGATGGGCGTGGTGCGCGTTGCCGGCAAGATCGGTATCCCGGGCCTTTACGTCACCGAAGATCCGGGCGCCGTCGACGCTGCCGCGAAAATGGGCAGCCTGAGCATCCGCTTCGGCCTGGGCTGGGCCAAATCCCACAGCTTCCACACCGGCCAGACTCCAGTGATGAAGTACAACCGCCAGTTGATGCAGGCGATCATGTGGGACCGCATCAACATTGCCGAAGTGGTCGGCGTGCAAGTGATCAGCCTCGATCAGGCGCCGGAAGGTTACGGCGAGTTCGATGCCGGCGTGCCGAAGAAGTTTGTGATTGATCCGCATAAGTTGTTCAGTGCGGCGTAAGGTTTTAGCGCAACGCAAAACGGCGACCTCAGGGTCGCCGTTTTTATTGCCGCATTTTCACATTTTCTCGACGGATCGTGGCTGAGAATGGTTCTGCAACCCGGAACATGCCACCGGATCCCCGGTCAAACCGGCAGTTTCGTCGCCGTTGTCCGGTGGCAGCTTTTTCCCAAGAGGATGTCTGAATGAAGATTTCACGCGGTTTTGCCCTGGCATCGCTCCTGACCCTGGCCGCCGGGCCGGTGTTTGCCGGGTTCAGTTTGAACGACGTGGCCGGTGCGGTAGCGGGGATGCAGGGTGGTGACAAGGCGGCCGCTGCGGCGCCGACCTCGGAGACCGCTGGTTTGTTGAGTGCCCTGAGTGCGCTGGACGTCACGCCGGAGCAGGCTGTTGGCGGTACCAGTGCGATGCTTGGGCTGGCAAAGAATCAGTTGAGCAGCACCGACTACTCGCAATTGGCCAAGGAAGTGCCGGGCATCGACAAGTTGTCCGGTGGCAGCGGCAATCTGGCGGCGCTCGGGGCTTTGCTCGGTTCGTCCGGCAAGTCCGCCGGGCTTGAAAATGCGCTGGGCAATGTCAAAGACAGCAACGACCTCAACAACGCGTTCAGCGCGCTGGGCATGGACAGCGGCATGATCGGCCAGTTTGCCCCGGTGTTGCTGCAATACCTCGGTCAGCAGGGCGTCGGCGGTTCGCTGTTGAGCAGCCTGGGCAGCATCTGGGGTGTCGGCACCGGCACCGGCACTTGAGTCAGCGGCGCTCGTTGCGCAGCTCGACGATGCGCTGATCCTTCTCGGTCCAGAGCTGGTTGACCCAGTTCTGGACGTGTTGGCGAAAGGCCGGATCTTTCTCGTAATCGCCTTGCCACAGCGCCGGGTCGAGTTCGCGGGTCCTGATGTCGATGATCACCCGCGGCACGTTGCCGCTGATCAGGTCCCAGAACCCCGGGATTTTTTCCTGCGGATACACCACCGTCACATCGAGCATCGCGTCGAGTTGTTCACCCATCGCCGCCAGCACGAACGCCACGCCGCCGGCCTTGGGTTTGAGCAAGTGGTTGAACGGTGATTCCTGCTGGGTGCTTTTCGCCAGGGTGTAGCGCGTGCCTTCCAGATAATTCACCACCGTCACCGGCTGGCGCTTGAACAGCTCGCACGCCGCTTTGGTGATTTCCAGATCCTTGCCCGCCAGCTCGGGGTTCTTTGCCAGAAAGGCTTTGGTGTAGCGCTTCATGAACGGGTAATCCAGCGCCCACCACGCCAAGCCGAGGAACGGCACCCAGATCAGCTCTTTCTTCAGAAAGAACTTGAAGAACGGCGTGCGCCGGTTGAGGGTCTGGATCAGTGCCGGAATGTCGACCCACGATTGATGGTTGCTGACCACCAGATAGGACGTGTCGCGGCGCAGATCGTCGCCGCCGCGAATGTCCCACTGCGTCGGGATGCACAGCCGGAAGATCAGCTTGTCGATCTCGGCCCAGGTCTCGGCGATCCACATCACCGCCCCCGATGCGTAATCCCGCCAGCGCCCAGGTGCAACCAGCTTGAGCAGGGCGAACACCATCAACGGCCCGATCAGGATCAGGGTGTTGAGCAACAGCAGCAGGGTGACGAAACAGCCGGTGAGCAGGCGGCGCATAAGCAACTCTATGAAGTGGCAGGGGCGAGCCATGATAAGCAGCTTCGCGCAGCAGGCCAAATCGGCGCTGACGAATGTTTCACTTCAGTCCCGTTAACCTGATCGTTCCCACGCTCTGCGTGGTAACGCCGCCCGGGACGCTCCGCGTCCCCTGTGACGCAGAGCGTCACTGGATGCATTCCCACGCAGAGCGTGGGAACGATCAACCGCGCGACGGTCTAAAATGCCGTTGCCCAACCTCCCAAGGAAGCCCCTTACGTGAAATCCCTCCTTGCTCTGTTTGCCCTCGTTGCGCTGCCGGTCATGGCCGCCGAGCCGACGCTGTACGGTCGCTACGAATACATCGCGCTGCCGGAAATCGGTGGCGAAGTGCTCAAGGCCAAGATGGACACTGGCGCGCTGACCGCCTCGCTGTCGGCCAAGGACATCGAGACCTTCACCCGCGATGGCGAAGACTGGGTGCGTTTCCGCCTCGCCACCAAGGACGCCAGCAACAAGGTTTTCGAGCACAAGGTCGCGCGCATCAGCAAGATCAAAAGCCGTTCCGACGAGGACGATGAAGAGCGCGACAGCAGCGATGTCGCCAAGCGCCCGGTGGTCGATCTGGAACTGTGCCTGGGCAACGTCAAGCGCACCGTCGAGGTCAACCTGACCGACCGCAGCCACTTCAACTATCCGCTGCTGATCGGCGCCAAGGCCTTGCGCGAGTTCGGCGCGGCGGTCAACCCGGCGCGGCGTTACACCGCCGACAAGCCTGACTGCTAAGTGGTCTGATTGACGTAACCCCGGGCTTGGGGCACCGTTCGCGCACTAACTGCCACGGGCTCGGACGCCATGCCGCACATCCTGATTGTCGAAGACGAAGCGGCGATTGCCGACACATTGATTTTTGCCTTGCAGGGCGAGGGGTTCAGCACCACGTGGCTGAACCTCGGCGCGGCGGCGCTGGAGCATCAGCGGCAAACCCCGGCCGACCTGATCATTCTCGATATCGGTCTGCCGGACATCAGTGGCTTCGAAACCTGCAAGCAGTTGCGGCGTTTCACGGAAGTGCCGGTGCTGTTTCTCAGTGCCCGCGACGCCGAGATCGACCGCGTGGTGGGTCTGGAGATCGGTGCCGACGATTACGTGGTCAAGCCGTTCAGCCCGCGTGAAGTGGCGGCGCGGGTCAAAGCCATCCTCAAGCGCATGGCGCCGCGCCCAACCCTGGAAGCAGGCTCAACGCTGTTTCGCATCGATGCCGAACGCGTGCAGATCAGCTATCGCGGCCAGCCGCTGAGCCTGACCCGCCATGAATTCCGCTTGTTGCAATGCCTGCTCGAACAACCTGAGCGGGTGTTCAGCCGCGAGCAATTGCTCGATGCGCTGGGCGTAGCGGCAGACGCCGGTTACGAACGCAGCATCGACAGCCACATCAAAAGCCTGCGCGCCAAGTTGCGCCTGGTGCGTGCCGAGGCCGAGCCGATCCAGACCCATCGCGGCCTCGGTTACAGTTACAGCCCGGGGCACAGCTGATGTCGTTGGGGCTGCGGATCTTTCTGGTGTACGTGCTGTTTGTCGGCCTGACCGGCTATTTCGTCCTCAACACCGTGATGGAAGAAATTCGCCCCGGCGTGCGCCAGTCCACCGAAGAGACGCTGGTCGACACCGCCAACCTGATGGCTGAAATCCTGCGCGACGATTTCAAGGCCGGCACCCTCAGCGAGAACCGCTGGCCGCAATTGCTCCGCGCCTATGGCGAGCGCCAGCCGCAAGCGACCATCTGGGGCTTGCCGAAGAACCAGGTCAACCACCGCATCTACGTCACCGACGCCAAGGGCATCGTCGTGCTCGACTCCAGCGGCGTCGCAGTCGGCCAGGATTATTCACGCTGGAACGATGTTTACCTGACCCTGCGCGGCGAGTACGGCGCGCGCTCCAGCCGTAGCGATCCTGACGATCCGAGCTCTTCAGTGATGCACGTCGGTGCGCCGATCCGCGACAACGGCAAGATCATCGGCGTGGTCACCGTGGCCAAGCCCAACAGTTCGCTGCAACCCTACGTCGATCGCACCGAGCGGCGCTTGCTGTTTTACGGCGCCGGACTGATCGGCCTCGGCCTGCTGTTCGGTGCTTTGCTCTCATGGTGGCTGAGCCGCGCGCTGCACCGTTTGACCGGTTATGCCCAAGCGGTGAGCGAAGGCCGGCGCGTGGAAGTGCCGCATTATCGCGGCGGCGAACTGGAGCAACTGGCGACGGCGGTCGAGCAGATGCGCACGCAGCTCGAAGGCAAGGCCTACGTCGAGCGCTACGTGCACACCCTGACCCATGAATTGAAAAGTCCGCTGGCGGCGATCCGGGGCGCAGCGGAGCTGCTGCAAAGCGAGATGCCGGCCGTCCAGCGTTTGCGCTTTGTCAGCAACATCGACAGCGAAAGCGCGCGGATGCAGCAGTTGATCGAGCGCCTGCTCAACCTGGCGCAAGTCGAACAACGCCAAGGGCTGGAAGAACGGGTGGCAGTGCCGCTGGCGGCGTTGGTCGCAGAACTGCTCAAGGCGCAGGCCGCGCGGATCGAGGGCAAGCAACTGCGCGTCGAGCAAGCGATCGGCGAGGATCTGCTGCTGGTTGGCGAGCCGTTTCTGCTGCGCCAGGCGTTGGGCAATCTGCTGGAAAACGCGCTTGATTTCACTCCGGCGCAGGGCTTGTTGCGCTTGCGTGCCGAGCGTGTTGGCGAGCAGGTCGAGTTCCGCCTGTTCAACCAGACCATGCCGATTCCCGATTACGCCTTGCCACGCCTGACCGAACGCTTCTACTCGTTGCCGCGCCCGGACAGCGGACGCAAGAGCACCGGGCTGGGGCTGAACTTCGTTGAGGAAGTGGTCAAGCTGCATGGCGGGGTGATGCGCATTGGCAATGTCGAGGGCGGGGTTGAGGTGGTATTGCGCTTGCCTTGAAACCCAGTCGCGGCCTTCGCGAGCAGGCTCGCTCCCGCAGGGGAATGCATTCTCCACACAATCTCCATATTCCCCCCACACTGCCACCACACCGTATCAGCAGACTCCTCCCATCCAAACAGGGAGAGTCCCATGAACAAGAATCTGACCATCAAACTCGGCGCGATCGCCTTGCTGATCCTGCTGTTGCTGATCCCGTTGCTGATGATCGACGGCATCATCGATGAGCGTCAGCAACTGCGCGACGGTGTGCTCGAAGACATCGCGCGCAGTTCCAGTTACAGCCAGCAGCTGACCGGACCGGTCATGGTAGTGCCGTATCGCAAGGTGGTGCGCAGCTGGAAGACCAACGAGAAAACCAACAAGCGCTACGAAGAAGTCAGCGAAGCGCGCGGGCGTTTGTACTTTCTGCCGGAGCGTTTTGAACTCGACGGCCAAGTGCAGACCGAGCTGCGCAAACGCGGTATTTACGAGGCACGGCTGTTTCACGCCGATAACCGTATCGACGGGCATTTTTCCCTGCCGGCGCAACTGGGTATCAAGGAGAATTTTGCCGATTACCAATTCGACGCGCCGTTCCTCGCCGTGGGTATCAGCGATATTCGTGGCATCGAAAACGCGCTGAAACTCGAGCTCGGCGGCCAGCAACTGGACTTCGTGCCCGGCAGCGAAGTGGCCTGGATCGGCGAGGGCGTACACGTCACCCTGCCGGCGCTCGACGCCAGCAAAGCCACGCAACTGACCTTCGGTTTCGACCTGCGCCTGCAAGGCACCGGCTCGCTGCGTGTGGTGCCGGTGGGCAAGACCAGCAGCGTCAGCCTCGCCGCCAATTGGCCGCACCCCAGCTTCGTCGGCAACTTCCTGCCGGCCAAGCGCGAGATCAACGATCAGGGTTTCAGCGCCGACTGGCAGACCTCGTTTTTCTCCACCAACCTGCAAGAGGCGATGGAGCGCTGCGTCGCTGGCGACTGTGATGCACTCAACGGGCGCAGCTTCGGCGTCAGCTTCATCGATCCGGTGGATCAGTACCTGAAGAGCGATCGGGCGATCAAATATGCGCTGCTGTTCATCGTCCTCACCTTCGCCGGTTTCTTCCTCTTCGAAGTGCTCAAGAGCCTGGCGGTGCACCCGGTGCAATATGCCTTGGTCGGTGTCGCGCTGGCATTCTTCTACCTGCTGCTGTTGTCGCTGTCGGAACACATCGGTTTTGCGCTGGCGTATCTGTTGTCGGCGAGTGGCTGCATGTTGTTGATCGGCTTCTATGTCAGCCACGTCCTGCGCAGCGCGCGGCATGGCTTGAGTTTCTCGGCCGGGCTGGCGGCGCTGTATGGCCTGCTGTACGGCTTGCTCAGCGCCGAGGATTACGCGCTGTTGATGGGCTCGCTGATGCTGTTCGGTCTGCTCGGGGTGTTCATGGTGCTCACGCGCAAACTGGACTGGTACGGGATTGGTTTGAAGCCGGCCAGGCCGCTGGAGTTTGACGTGGAGGCGATGCAATGAGCGGGTGGCTTGGGTTACGCGAGGAACAGCGGGAAGCGGAGGTTTTGGTGACGCTGCTTATTGCGTCACTACCTCCGAAACCGAGTTGGTGCATTCGCGAGCAAGCTCGCTCCCACATTGGAATGTGGTCAACTGTGGGAGCGAGCCTGCTCGCGAAGAGGCCGGAACAGGCAGCCCAGATCTAGGGCTTGGGCATCGTCGCCACCATGGACGGTCGCTGACTCACCTCGAAATACCAGTTGGCCAGTTGCGGATTGGCTGCACGCCAGTCCATGTCCGGGAAGCGCAGATCCAGATAGCCCAGCGCGCAGGCCACGCTGATCGCCGCGACATCGAAGTGGCTGGTCAGCTCGGCAATCGCTTCGCTCTCCAGCACGGCGAGGGCGCGGCGGATCTTGTCGCGCTGGGCGTCGAGCCATTCGTCCCAGTGTTTTTCCACCGGGCGCAGCACGGTTTCATAACGCACCATCACCGAGGCATCCATGATCCCGTCGGCCATCGACGCCAGGGTCAGGCGCCGCCAGCGCGCCGCACCTTCACGGGGGATCAGCGGATTGCCGACGTGCTGCTGGTCGAGGTACTCGAGGATGACGCGGCTGTCATGGATGACATTGCCATCGGCCAGGCGCAGGGCGGGGATCTTGCTCAACGGGTTGTCGGCGATCAGCGCCGGGTTCGGGCTGACCGGGCTGAGCACACAGTCCTGCAGCGCGACACGATCCTGCTGACCGGTTTCGTGCAGCAGCACCATGACCTTGCGGACAAAGGGCGACAGGGTGTTGTGGTACAGGGTCATGCTGGGGGCGGACATGGGCAAGGTCTCGATCAGGACAATGATCGGGCAGCATAGCCTGCTCGAGTCCGGCGCAGAACCCATGTGGGAGCGAGCCTGCTCGCGAAGGCGTCGTGACAGTCGACTGTGATGTTGAATGTGAGGGCGCTTTCGCGAGCAGGCTCGCTCCCACAAGGGATTCTCAGCTTCGCGGCAGAAAACCTCTTATCGCCAGAAATGCCGGCACACCAAGCCCGACCCAGCTCAAGGCATCCCAGATTCCATCCCCCAGCAACGCCGCAAACAGCCCCGCCGCACTGAGCAGGGCGATCACGATCGGTGTACTGAAAACCTTCCAGAAACTCGACTGACGCGGCTTCATGCCGAGGCCTCCGCCGTTTCCAGAACAGGCTTGGCCGCCTTGCGCCGCACTACCCAAAGGTAAACGCCACTGGCCAACACAATGATTGTCAGCACATCCAGGGTTGCCCAGAGAATCTTCATCGGCATGCCGCCGTAGTCACCAAAGTGCAGCGGCTGCGACATGCCCATGGCGTCCATGTACCACGGCCGTTCGGCCACGGCGGTGACTTGCAGCGTCGTGGCATCGATCAGCACCGGCGTCAGCAGATGCGAGGTCAGGTGCGTGCCGCCCTTCATGAACACCGCGTAATGGTGCTCGCTGGAAAAACGGGTGCCGGGGAAGGCGATGAAATCCGGCTTCATCCCCGGTGCGACTTCCTCGGCGATGTCGAGCAGCCGCGTAGCCGGCGCCAGTTGGGTCAGCGGCGGCGCATCGCGATACGGCGCGATCAGCGTGGTCAACGCGTCGTTGCGCCAGGCGGCGATGAGCAGGTCGGCGCAGGCGCTGATCACCCCGGTCACGCCCACCACCAGGCACCAGGTCAGGGTCACGACGCCAATCAAATTGTGCAGATCGAGCCAGCGCAGCCGCGTTGATTTGTCCTGACGCACCGTGCCGAATTTCAAGCGGCGCATGAACGGCAGGTACAGCACCGTGCCGGAGATGATCGCCACGACAAACAACAGACCCATGAACGCCAGCAGCAGCTTGCCCGGCAGCCCGGCGAACATGTCGACGTGCAGGCGCAGGATGAACAGCATCAAGCCACCGTTGGCCGAAGGGGTTTCCAGCGCTTCGCCAGTGCGCGCATCGAGCATGAAGGTGTGCGAAGAGTTCGGCTCGGTGTCGGCCGTCCTGGCCATGATCGCGAACGCCGCGTTCGGCTCTTCGTCGTCATAACCGAAGTACTGCATGACTTCGCCCGGGCGATGTTTCTGCGCGGCATCGACCAGTTGCTGCAGATCGAGTTGCGGCGTGTCGGCCGGCATCTCGCGCAGTTCCGGGGCGTTGCCCAGCGCGTGATCAATCTCGTGGCTGAAAATCAGCGGCAGACCGGTCAGCGCCAGCATCAGCAGGAACACGGTGCAGATCAGGCTGGTCCAGGTGTGGATGAACGACCAGCGGCGGATGGTTTTACTTTTCATTGCATGACCTTCAAAAACACCAAAGCCGTCCGGTACGGACGGCCTGGGAACAGGGCCTGTTTCAGCTCACTGGCTTACCACTTGTAAGTGGCGCTGGCGACGACACTGCGCTGGTCGCCGTAGTAGCAATAGAAGCTGTCGCAGGTGGAAATGTAGTCCTTGTCGAACAGGTTGGTCGCGTTCACCGCCAGCGATGCACCTTTGAGACTGTTGTCCAGACGGCCCAGATCATAATGCACGCTGGCGTCGAACACGGTATAGGCATCGGCCTTGCCCAGCCAGGTGTTGGCCTTGTCGCCGTAGGTGTTGCCGGTGTAGCGCACGCCGGCACCGATACCGAAACCGTCGAGCACGCCGGCGTGCCAGGTGTAGTCGGTCCACAGCGAGGCTTGTTGGTTGGGCATCAGTTGCAGGCGGTTGCCCTTGTCGACGCCTTTCTGCACTTCGGACTTGGCCAGGGTGTAGGCGGCGATGACTTTGAGGTTGTCGGTCACATCCGACACCGCTTCGAGCTCAAGGCCTTTGACCTTCACTTCGCCGGTCTGGCTGGTCACTGAAACGTTATTGACGAAGGTGTTCACCGCGACGTTCTTCTGGGTCAGGTCATACACGGCGGCGGTCAGCAGGGTCTTGCTGCCCGGAGGCTGGTATTTGATGCCCAGTTCCCACTGCTTGCCTTCGGTCGGCTTGAGCGAGCCGGTCGAGGTGGCATCGGCGCCCGTGGTCGGCTGGAACGATTCGGCGTAGGACAGGTACGGCACGAAGCCGTTGTCGAAGACGTAACTGAGCGCCGCGTTGCCGCTGAATTTCTTGTCGCGCTGGGTGTTGGTGGCGTCGCTCTGGTTGATGAATTGGGTGCTGGTGTGGACCCAGTCTTCACGGCCGCCGAGGGTCAGGCGCCACTGGTCGAGAGCCATTTGGTCCTGCACGTAGAGACCGGTCTGGTAGGTCTTCTGGTTGTAGTCGTAAAACGCGGTGGAGCGTGCTGGACGTATGATCGGCTGGCCGTAGATCGGGTTGATGACGTTGGTTTGCAGACCATCGCCAAAGATCGAGGTGTAGTTGGTGTTGCTGCGCTGGTGATCCAGACCCAGCAGCAAGGTGTGGCGAATCTCACCCGTGGCGAAGTCGGCCTGGAAGTTGTTGTCCACGGCAAACTGGCTGATGTCTTCGTCGACGCTGGTGCTGGTGCGGCCGACGTTGCCTTCTGCATCCACGGTGGTGAACGGATAGGAACCAGGGGTCAGCGACTGGAACGACAGGTCCGACTTGGTGTAGCGCAGGTTCTGTTTGAACTGCCAGACATCGTTCAATCGATGTTCGAAGGCATAACCCAGCGCGTAGTAGGTGCGGTCGTAGTATTCCCAATCCGGATCGCCGAGATTCTTGTGATGGGAAATATCACCGAGCGGCGATTTGATCTTCGTGCCCTGGATCGGCAGAAACTGGCTGGTGATGCCGGTGTCATCGCGGGTGAACTGGCTCAGCAGAGTGAGTTTGGTGTCGTCATCGATGTTCCAGGTCAGGCTCGGCGCGATGTTGTAGCGCTTGTTGTCGACGTGGTCGACCTGGGTGCCGCTGTCGCGCACCACGCCGCTGAGGCCATAGAGAAACTGCCCGGCCTCATCGATCTTGCCGGTGCTGGCGAAGTTGATCTGTCGGTGGTTGTCGCTGCCGTATTGCAGCTGGATTTCGCTGCTGGCCTCCGCGCTCGGGCGGCGGCTGACCATGTCGAGCAAACCGCCCGGCGGGGTCTGGCCGTACACCGACGAGGCCGGACCGCGGAGCAGGGCGAGGCGGTCGAGGTTCCAGGTTTCCTGTTTCGGGTTGGCGTACACGCCTTTGGGCAGCGGCAGGCCATCGAGGAACTGGGTCGGTTCGAAACCGCGCACGCGCAGCCAGTCGGCGCGGGTGTCGCTGCCGTAGCTGCTGGCGGTGATGCCCGGCATGTAGCGCACCGCGTCGTCGAGGCTGTGCACGCTGCGGTCGTCCATTTGCTGGCGGGTTGCCACCGAAATCGAACGCGGTGCTTCGACCAGGGCGGTATCGGTCTTGGTGCCGGCGGCGGTGCGGGTCGCGGTGTAGCCTTCGACCGGGCCCCAGGCGCTTTCGAAGTTTTCCACGCCGATGACCGAAGTTTCCGGCAGGGCCAGCGTGCCTTCCGGCACGGCCACCAAGGTGTAAGTGCCGGCGGTGCTCTGTTCCAGCTGCAGACCGGTGCCGCGCAAAGCCCCGCGCAGGGCACCGGCGGCGTCGTACTGGCCGTTGACCGGCGCCGAGGTTTTGCCGGCGGCCAGCGCAGGATTGAGCGACAGGGCGAGGCCGCCCTGGCTGGCGATCTGGTTCAGGGTGGTCGACAGCGGCGCCGCCGGCAGGTTGTAGGCGCGCACGCTGGACGCTTGCTCAGCGGCGAGCAACGGACTGCTGATCAGCGGCGTGCCGAAAGCGATGGCAAAAGCCAGCAGACTGGGGCGCAACAAGGTGTCTGGCGAACGGGACATACGGCGGCTCCTGAATGGAAATATTTCTCAATTGCCTGTGTGCCGGACGAGATTGGAAAAGTGATAGGGCTGGGTGGAAATTCTTTTTTTGTTGGAAATGGTTGTGCGGCTGATGGCGCCTTCGCGAGCAGGCTCGCTCCCACATTGATCGTTCCCACGCTCCGCGTGGGAATGCCTCAATGGACGCTCTGCGTCCGCTTCGGCAGGGACGCAGAGCGTCCCGGGCTGCATTCCCACGCAGAGCGTGGGAACGATCATGTCAAGGGGCGGAGGGCTCCGCCTTCGCCACGGTGACCCAATACGGCGTATGCCGCTCGATCTGCACTGGCAGAGTCGGCAGCAATGCACTCAGTGCCTTGTCGGTGTCATGCAACGGAAAACTGCCGGTAATGCGCAGATCGGCCACTTCCGGCGCCACGCCCAGATGCCCGCGACGATAGCGCCCCAACTCGTGCACCAGATCGCCCAGCCGGGCGTTGTCCACCACCAGCATGCCGCGCGTCCAGGCATCGGCGCCGGGGGCGAGGGCGGCAATCGAGCCCAGCCCGTCACTGCGCAACAGCACCTGCTGGCCTTCGCGCAGAACCAGTTCTTGCGGGTTGGCCTGGACATGGGCCGCGACCGCCGACTGCAACACGCTCAGGCGTGTGCCATCGTCCTCGCGCTTGACCAGAAACCGCGTGCCCAGCGCGCGCATGCTGCCTTCGCGGGTTTCGACGATAAACGGCCGCGCGTCGCCATGCCCGGTCTCGACGAGAATTTCGCCTTCCTGCAACACGATCAAGCGGCGCTTGTCATCGAAGCGCACGTCGACCGCGCTGTGGGTATTTAGATTGAGCAGGGTGCCGTCGGACAGGCGCACGGTACGCTGTTCACCGGTGGCGGTGCGCTGATCGGCGAGCCAGTAATCCAGCGGCAGATAACGTTCACTGACAAACAGCCCCAGACCGATGATCACCACGACACTGGCCAGCCCGCTGCCGAGTTTGCGCACGCGCCGGCGAATGCCTTCGCGCGATTGCAGCAACGCGCTTCGGGCCGGGCCTTTGGCGACGCTGAAACGCTGATCGAGCATGCCCAACTGACGCCACGCGCGGGCGTGTTCTTCATGGGCGGCATGCCATTTAGCGAATTCTTCACGCTCCAGCGCGGTGCTCGAGTCGAGGGTCAATTGCCAGGCGATCGCCGCGTCCAGCACATGCGCCGGCACCGGCCGCGAACTGGCCGCGGTCATGTCGGTTCACCGTATAGGGCGATGTAGCACTGGCGCAGGCCTTGGGCCAGGTACTGCCGCACGCGTGGCACCGATACGCCGAGTTTGCCGGCGATCTCGGCGTGGCTGAGGCCGTCGAGGCGGTTGTACAGGAAGGCCGCGCGGGCCTTGGTCGACAACTTGCCGAGCAGGCGATCAATGGCTTTGAGGTCGTCGAGGATCATTTGCTGTTCTTCCACCGAAGGCTGCTCGTCTTCGGGGATCAGCATCAGTTCGGTGAGGTAGGCCTGTTCCAGCGCGGCGCGGCGGAAGTAGTCGAACAACAGGCCTTTGGCGATCGCCACCAGAAACGCCCGAGGTTCGCGCGGCGTCAGCAGTTCGTCGCGGTTGAGCAGGCGCACGAACGTGTCCTGGCTCAGGTCTTCGGCACGCTGCGGACACGCCACATTGCGCCGCAACCACGCCAGCAGCCAACCGCGATGGTCGCGATACATCGCACCGACGAGCTCACTGTGGGGGTTGCGCACTGACGACACCGGACATCACCGATTGGGAAGTGTTAACTAACGAGAATAGTTCGCGATTCTGGCAGAGGTGGGAATGGTTAGCAATTGGCCACTGGTCAGGTGATGAATCAAGGGCAGCCCCTCACCCTAGCCCTCTCCCGGAGGGAGAGGGGACCGAATGGGGGATGCTGCAGAAATACATCGACCTGAATAAATCGCTGTGAATCCATAATCGACCCATTGTTTCAGGTCGATGTATGACGCAAGACACCTCGATCGGCTCCCTCTCCCTCTGGGAGAGGGCTGGGGTGAGGGGTTTTTGATTTGAATGATTCTAAAAGGACGGCGCCTGCTGCCGCCGCTTCCACTGGCTCAACCGCTGCTGCAACTGCAACGGACTGTAAATCTGCTGCGCCCGCGCGCGGCTGAACAGAATCAATGCCAACTCCGCCGTGGCCAGCGCATCGGCACTCGCGTTATGCCGCTCGAACACTTCAAGCCGGAACCATTCGATCCACTCATCCAGACCGGCCTCGCGAATCTGCGCCTGCGGACATAACAGCGGCGCAATGTCCGCCACATCCAGAAACACATGCTGCAGCTTATGCCCCAAGTGTTCCTTAACTGCACGCCCGAGCATGTGCTGATCGAACGGCGCATGAAACGCCAGCACCGGGCTGTCGCCGATGAACTCCAGCAACTCCAGCAACGCTTCCGCTGGGTCGCTGCCTGCGGCAATTGCACTAGGGCCGAGGCCATGAATCAGCACGCTGGGGCTGAGCTTCAATTCGCGGCATTGCAAGGTGCGTTCGAACTGCTGACGGAAATCGATCGCGCCGTCCTCGATCACCACCGCGCCGATCGACAGAACCCGATCCTTGCTCATATTCAGGCCGGTGGTCTCCAGGTCCAGCACCACCCAGCGCTGCTCGCGCAGGCTGCATTCGCTCAGCTCGGCAAGCGCCGGCAGCTTCGCCAGCCGCTGCTGCAAGTCCGCCGACACCACGGGGCTGGCCGGGCGTAGCCAGGAGAACAGGCTCATAGCTGATACCGCAAGGTCAGGCTGCTTTGCAGGCGCTGCGCCTGGCGCAGGGATTCGCGCAGGATGCGCCGGTCGAGATGATTGAGGCTGTCGGGATCGACGCGGTTGGAGTACGGCTGGTTCTCCCGGGTCTGCAACTGATGCTGCTGCATCCGCGTTTGTTGAATGAAGTGATACGCCTCTTCATACGCCGCGCCGTCGAGCGGCTCGATGACCTCTTTATCGACCAGTTGGCGAAAGCGTTCGAGGGTGTTGTTGGCGTCGATGCCGTTGGCCAGCGCCAGCAAGCGGGCACCGTCGACGAACGGCGTCAGGCCCTGGATTTTCAGATCCAGCGTGGCCTTCTCACCGTTCTTGCGGGCCAGCACGAATTCACGGAAGCGCCCAACGGGAGGGCGATTGCGCTGCGCGTTCTCGGCCAGCATGCGCTGGAACAGACGGTTGTCAGCGACCTGATCGAGGATGCCCCGGCGCAATTGCTCGCAGCCTTGCTCATCGCCCCAGACCACGCGCAGGTCGAAATAAATGCTCGAGCCCAGCAGGTTCTCCGGCGTGGCTTCGCGGATGAACGCCGCGAAGCGCCGCGCCCATTCGGCCCGCGACAGACACAGCTCGGGATTGCCGGCCATGATGTTGCCCTTGCACAGAGTGAAACCGCACTGCGCCAGGCTCTGGTTGATCTGCTGGGCAATCGGCAGCAGCTTGCCGCGAATCTCTGCTGCGTGCGCGGCATCGCGGGCATCGAACAGGATGCCGTTGTCCTGGTCGGTGTGCAGCGTCTGCTCGCGCCGACCCTCGCTGCCGAAACACAGCCAGCTGAACGGCACGCCCGGGTCGCCCTTTTCGGCGAGGGTCAGTTCGATCACCCGACACACAGTGTGATCGTTGAGCAGGGTGATGATGTGAGTGATCTGCGTCGACGACGCGCCGTGGGCGAGCATGCGCTCGACCAGTTGGCCGATCTCGCCGCGCAAGGTCACCAGTTGTTCGACCCGTTGCGCGCTGCGGATGGTCCGGGCCAGGTGCACCAGATCGACCCGTTGCAGGGAGAACAGGTCACGCTCGGACACCACGCCGCACAAGCGCTGATCCTTGACCAGGCAGACGTGAGCAATGTGCCGCTCGGTCATGGCGATCGCCGCATCGAAGGCACTGTGATCCGGCGACAGATAAAACGGTGATCGAGTCATGTGCTGTTCGATGGCGTCGCTGAAATCACCGACACCTTCGGCGACCACATGGCGCAAATCGCGCAGGGTGAAAATCCCCAGCGGCGCCTTGTGCTCATCCACCGCGACGATGCTGCCGACCTGTTGCTCGTGCATCAGCTTCACCGCTTCACGCAGCGGCGTCTCGGCGCTGCAAGTCACCGGATGGCGCATCGCAAGTTCACCGAGACGGGTGTTCAGCGAGTATTGAGTGCCGAGGGTCTCCACGGCTTTTTGCTGGACTTGCTGGTTGACCTGATCGAGCAGGCTGCTCACTCCGCGCAGGGCGAAGTCGCGGAAGGCGCTGGAGAGGGCGAACAGTTTGATGAACGCCAGTTTGTTCAGTTGCAGGCAGAAGGTGTCTTCGCCCGCCAGATGTTCGGTGCGCGTGGCGCGTTCACCGAGCAGAGCCGCCAGCGGAAAGCATTCGCCGGTGGTGATTTCGAAGGTGGTCTCGGTGCCGGGTTTGGTGATGTGCTGGCGTTCGCCGACCACCCGACCCTGTTTGACGATATGAAAGTGTTCCACCGGGCCGTCGGCCGGTTTGATGATGCTCTCGCCCTGGGCGAAAAAACGCAGCTGACATTGCTCCACCAGATAGGCGAGGTGGGCGTGTTCCATCTGATTGAAGGGCGGGAAGCGCTGGAGGAATTGCAGGGTGCCCTGAATGTTCTGCAACACCGCGGTTTTCCCTGCCTGGGTGAAGGCGTCCGCTTTGCTCATAACCATTACCGCAGTCTTTTTCGAATTGTTGTTGTCGGATCGTTGCGACCATGGTCGGCCCCGGCGGGCAGGGTGCCCATTGGACGTAAGTCTAGGTTTTGCCACCATTGGCCGATTTTCGGAAATAACCTACGCAAAAGCTCGGAAAAGCTTGCGCTAGCCACTTGGAAAAAATTCCGACGAAGTGCACATTGAAGCGCTGTCCGGTGATGTCTGACGACTTGCCAGGGATTGTTTGAACATTTAGAGAGCGCCATGTCCGACCACGATATTTTGAGCGACGCCGAGCGGGAAGCGCTCAGCGCAGTTATGCTCGAACCTGATCTGCCGCCGCAGCGTGTCCTGATCGTCGACGACGACAAGGACGCCCGCGAGCTGTTGTCGGAGATTCTCGCGCTGGACGGCATTCGCTGCATGACCGCAGCCAGCGGTGAAACCGCGCTGAAAATGCTCGATGAAAAGCGTTCGATCGGTCTGGTGATTACCGACCTGCGCATGGGCAATGTCGACGGCCTGGAGCTGATTCGCCAGGTGCGTGAATCGGTACGGGCAGCGATGCCGATCATCATCGTCTCCGGCGATGCCGACGTGAAAGACGCGATCGAAGCGATGCATTTGAGCGTGGTGGATTTTCTGCTCAAGCCGATTGATACGGGGAAGCTGCTTGAGTTGGTGAAACACGAATTGGGCATAGAACCCTAAGACATATTTCGCCGCCCAGCAGATGATCGT